>NZ_DKJX01000076.1:0-20268 GCF_002454935.1 Massilia sp. UBA6681 | reverse complement strand
CGGCTAAGCGCACGGCAACGAACGCACTGAGGACAATACAATGACCATCGTTATCAACGAAATTCCGCTCGACCCGACTGACTCCGGCAAGACCAAGACCGCTTGGGGTTCGCTGCTGATCGATCAATACTATTTTGTCATCGCCAACGGCACCGCCGCGGCGGAGACCTTCGATTTCGCGAGCGCCGCGGTTACTGCGGATATGCGCGCGCTGATGACCCAGTACCAGCGCGGCATCGTGCTCAACATGGGGGCGGGCGACGACACCGTGGTCGGCTCGGACTATGCCGACACCATCGACGCTGGTACGGGCAATAACCGGATCGACGGCGGCGNNCCGCCGCACGGCGGCAAGGCGCGCGACGTCCTCAATGTCTTCGTCGACAGTGCCGCAGCCGGCGCGGCAGTGGACGCGGTAGCGCTCAGCGCATCCGCCACCGGGCCGGATGGCGATGCGTATGCCGGCGGCTACCGCATCAAGATCGTCAACGGCGCCGATACCAACTACGTCAAGAACATCGAGCAGGTGAACGTGTTCCTGACTTCGGGCGGCTATGTCAAAACGATCAACCTGGCGCAAGACGTGCACGAGGTCGGCGTGGCCGAGAAACCCGCCGACTACATGCACCTGGCCTGGGTCCAGGGCACCAGCTTCAATGACCGCTTCAGCATGGCCGACGTTTCGGCCGCCACCAAGGCCTTGATGGACACGCACGGACGTGGCGTCTGGATCGACGCCGGCGCCGGCGACGATACGGCGCAGGGCAGCGCCTACGGCGACGACTTCACCATGGGCGCCGGCACCAATTACGTGGACGGCGGCGCCAACGCCGGCTCGCCGCCATGGGGTGGCAAGGCCCAGGACGTGCTGCACGTCGTCGTGGCGAACCAGGCCGCGGCGGATGCCGTACAGGTGACGCAGCTGGGCTCCGGCTCGAGCGGTGCGGACGCCCAGGCCTTCGCCGACGGGTATACCCACAAGGTCGTGGCGGGCAGCGAGACCGATTACCTCAAGGGCATCGAACGCATCAGCGTGCAGGTCGGGACCGCCGATGGCGGCAGCACCTGGGTGCGCGACATCCCCTTGGCCGTGGTGGCACACGAGGCCAACCTGTCCAATTCCGGCATCGACTATTACCACCTGGCCTGGGTCTACGGCACCGCGGGCGCCGACGCCATCGACCTGTCCGGCGACACCGCGCTGCTGTCGGCGGCACTCAAGACCGCGATCGGCGCGCGCGGGCGCGGCGTCTGGGTCGACGGCGGCGCCGGCGGCGATACGATCACCGGCACCGGCTATGCCGACAACTTCCGCAATGGCGCCGGCAACGCGAAGATCGACGGCGGCGCCAACGTTGGCGGCAAGGACGTCTTCGAGATCGCGGTGGCCAGCGCGGACGAGATGAACGCCGTGCGCGTCGTCGCTTCGGACGACCCGGCCTACACCTGGATGGTCACCTACGGCGACGGCAAGACCGAGAAGGACTACCTGAAGAACATCGAGGCGATCTCGGTGCACGTGAGCGGCACTTCGACCGGCAAATGGATTCCGCTGGCCGTCCAGGTGAACGAGATCGCGGCCGGACAGGATGCGGCGAAGCAGATGCACCACGCCTGGGTCCAGGGAACCGAGCACAAGGACAGTTTCAATGCGTCCACCGACCTGTCGGCGGCGACCAAAGCCCTGATGGACCAGCACGGCCGCGGCGTCTGGGTCGACATGGGCGCCGGCGACGACAGCGCCACCGGCAGCGCCTACGGCGATGATTTCAACATGGGCGCCGGCGTCAACCACGTGGACGGCGGTGCGAACGCCGGCTCGCCGCCCTGGGGCGGCCTGGCCCAGGACGTGCTGCGCGTCACCGTGGCCAGCCAGGCCGCGGCGGACGCCGTGAAGGTGACGCAGCTGACAGCCGGCATGTCCGGCGCCGATGCCGAAGCATTCGACAAGGGCTATACGCACAAGGTCGCGGCAGGCGCCGAGACCGATTACCTGAAGGGCATCGAACGGGTCGTGGTCCAGATCGCCACCGCCAACGGCGGCAGCGCCTGGGGACGCGACATTCCGCTGGCGGTAGTGGCGCAGGAGGCCGACCTGGCCGCGCCTGACGCTTCCAACCATTACCACCTGGCCTGGATCAACGGTACGGACGGCGCCGACAGTATCGACGCCAGCGCCGCGTCGACCCTGCTGTCCGCGCCGCTCAAGGCCGCCATGGTCAGCAAGGGCCGCGGCGTGTGGATCGACGGCGGCGCCGGCGACGACACGATCACCGGCAGCGCCTATGCCGACAACTTCCGCAATGGGACCGGCAGCGCCAGGATCGACGGCGGCGCCAATATCGGCGGCCAGGACGTGTTCGAGATCTCGGTCGCCAGCGCCGCCGAGATGGATGCGATCCGGGTCGAGGCCTCGGACGACGGCAACTACACCTGGATGGTGAGCTACGGCCCCGGCAGCACCCAGAAGGACTACCTGAAGAACGTGGAAGCGATTTCGGTCCATGTCAACGGCACCAGCACCGGCAAATGGATTCCGCTGGCGCTGCAGGTGCACGAAATCGCGGCCGGCTCCCAGGACCTGGCCCAGAACATGCACTTTGCCTGGGTCGAGGGAACCGGCGGGACCGACAGCTTCAATGCCGCCGCGGACCTGTCGGCCGGCACGCGCGCGCTGATGGACCAGCACGGCCGCGGCGTCTACGTGAACCTGAAAGGCGGCAATGACACGGTCGTCGGTTCCGCCTATGGCGACGATATCGACGCCGGCGCCGGTACCAACTACGTCGATGGCGGCGCGAATACCGGTACGCTGCCCTGGGGTGGCAAGGCGCAGGATGTGCTGCGCGTGACCGTGGCCAGCCAGGCCGCGGCCGACGCGGTGCAGGTCACCGCGCTGGCGGCCGGTGGCAGCGCCGAGGAAGCGGCGGCGTTCGCGGCCGGCTACACCCACAAGGTGAGCGCCGGCGCCGAGACCGACTACATCAAGGGTATCGAACGCGTCAGCATCCAGATCGCCAAGAACGACGGCAGCAGCAGCTTCGCGCGCGACATCCCCCTGGTGGTGTCGGTGCAGGAAGCCAACCTGGCCGACAGCGAAATCGGCAACTATTCCCACCTGGCCTGGGTGAACGGCACCGCGGGCGCCGACACCATCGACATGGGCGCGGCCGGCATGCTGTCGAGCCCCCTGGCGGCGGCCATGGCAAACCACGGGCGCGGCGTCTGGATCGATGGTGGCGCTGGTAACGACACCATCGTCGGCAGCGCTTACGGCGACTTCATTCGCAATGGCGCCGGCAATTCGCGCGTGGACGGCGGCGCCAACGCCGGCCGCGACCCGGGCGGGCGCAAGGCCAGCGACGTGTTCCAGATCGAGGTGGACAGCGTCGCCGCGATGAATGCGGTGAAGGTGGTGGCCTCGGACGATCCGGACTACACCTGGATGGTCACCTACGGTGCGAACAGCACCCAGAAGGACTACCTCAAGAACATCGAGGCGGTGTCGATCCACGTGCCCGGCACGGGAACCGGCAGGCACATTCCGCTGGCGCTCGAGGTGCATGAAATCGCCGCCGGCGACAGCCCGGCCAACTACATGCACCTGGCCTGGGCCACCGGCACCGCCGGCGACGACAGCTTCAATGCGGCGGTCGACGTCTCGGCGCCGACCCGTGCGCTGATGGATGCGGCCGGGCGCGGCGTCTTCGTGGACACCGGCGCCGGCAACGACCGCATCGTCGGCAGCGCCTATGGCGACAACATCGTCGCCGGCGCCGGCACCAACTACGTCGACGGCGGCGCCAACCAGGGCGCCAGCCCGGGTGGCGGCGCGGCGGCCGACGTGATCCAGATGTACGTGGCCGACCAGGCCGCGGCGGACGCCGTCACGGTCACGAAACTCGGTACCGCCTCCAGCGGCGCCGACGCCGACGCCTTCGCCCTCGGCTACGAATACAAGGTCGCCAACGGCGCCATCGAAGTCGACTACGTCAAGAACATCGAGCAGGTCCATGTGCTGGTCTGGAACGACAAGGACGGCGACGGCTTCCAGGACGGCGGCCCGCAGGACGATCCCGCCAACGAGATCCGCTTCACCCGTTCGATCCAGCTGGGCGAGCAGACCCTGCCGCCGGTCCGCGCCAACAGCGCTCCGACCTTCGCCGGGGCTCCGGCAGGCGTGGCGATCGACGCGGCCGGCGACGACTACACGACCCTGGGCGGCGCCGTGCTCCGCGATGGCAAGCTGCTCAGCTTCCGCATCATTGCCACCAATGACGGCGCGCCGAGCCAGGCCGTGCTGGCGCGTCACAACGCCGACGGCAGCATCGATACCTCGTTCGGCGGCAACGGCCGCGTCGAGATCGCGGGCCTGCGCAGTTTCGCCAATACCGCGCCGGTGGAGCTGGCGGACGGCAAGGTGCTGGTCGTGGCCACTACCCCCGGCCAGCCCTACGACATGCAGGTGTTGCGCCTGAACGCCAACGGATCGCCGGATACGAGCTTCGGCAGCGACGGACGGACGCTCATCAAGGTCAGCGCCGGCAACGACCAGCCGGTCAAGCTGATGGTCCAGGCCGACGGCAAGATCGTCGTGGCCGGCTGGACCAGCGCCGGCACGGCCGGCGACATGGCGCTGGCGCGCCTGAACGCGAACGGCAGCCTTGACACCAGCTTCAACCAGACCGGCTTCGCCACCCTGTCGATCGCGGCTACCAACGACACCGTCGCCGGGGCCACCCTGCAGCCGGACGGAAAGATCGTGCTGGTGGGCTATGCGACCGGCAGCGGGCGTCTGGACGTGGCCGTGGCGCGCTTCAATCAGGACGGCACCCTCGACACCGGCTTCGGCACCGGCGGCCATGTGATGCTCCCGGTGAGCCCGGGGACCGATACCGGACGCGACGTGATCGTGCAGGCCGACGGCAAGCTGCTGGTGGCCGGCACCATGCGCAGCGGCGACGGCAGCGGCGACGTGGACGGGCTGTTGTTGCGCCTGAATACGAACGGCTCGCTGGATACCAGCTTCGGCACCGGCGGCATGGTGAAGGCGCGCCTGAGCGACGGCAACGACCTCTACAACCGGGTCCAGGTCCAGTCCGACGGCAAGATCCTCGTCCTCGGCAGCACCGGCGAGCCGCTTGCGAGCAGCGTCGGCGGCGGCGAGCTGGCGCTGGTGCGCTACCACCAGGACGGCAGCCTCGACACCGCCTTCGGCGTCAACGGCGTCGCCAGGATACCGACCAACGGCGTCGGCGCCAACGCGGTCGGCCTGTCGCTCAGCGGCGGAAAGATCGTCGTGTTCGCAAACGCCTACACCAGCATGCAATTCGACGCCAACAGCCTGATCGCCCGCCTCGACGCGGACGGCAGGCTCGACCCGAGCTTCAATGCAGCGCCGGTGTCGACGCTCGATGGCGGCGTGGTGCGCGCCAACGGCGTGCAGCCACAGGTTCTCGATAGCAACGTCGCGGTCTACGACGCCGAACTGGCTGCGCGCGGCAATTATGGCGGAGCCAGGCTCACCCTGGAACGCCAGGGCGGCGCCAGCGCCGACGACCTGTTCTCCGGCAGCGGCGAAGTCCTGATCGCCGGCGGCATCCTGCGGGTCGCCGGAATCGCCATCGGCAGCGCATCGCAGGCCGGCGGCACCCTCGTGCTCACCTTTAACAACCAGGCCAGCCAGGGCCTGGTGAATCGTGCGCTGCACGGAATCGCCTACGCCAATGCCGGCAGCAATCCGCCGGAGTCGGTCACTATCGACTGGCGTTTCAGCGACGGCAACGACGGCAGCCAGGGCAACGGCGGCGCGCTCGGGACGGTGGCCAGCACCCAGGTCCGCATCGGCATCAAGGTGAATGAAACCGCCGAAGGGCAGCCGGGACGCAGCACCAACGGGCAGGAACTGGGCAAGATCACCTTCATGGCCAACGTGGACGGCAGCGCCCGCGCCGAGACCTTCGACGCCGCCACCGGCTTCTCGGCCGCGGCGCAAAGCCTGATGCAGCAATACCAGCGCGGGGCCACCTTCTCGATGGGCGCAGGCAACGATGTCGTCATCGGCACCGCCTACAGCGACGAATTCACCATGGGCAGCGGTGTGAACCGGGTCGACGGCGGCGCCAACGAAGGCGCCCATCCGTATGCCGGCAGCGCAGGCTTCGACCGCCTCAACGTCTACGTCACCAGCGACCAGCAGGCTGGCGCCGTGCGCGTCATCAAACTCGAGGCTGGGGCGACCGGCGAGGATGCCGCCGCGTTCGCGGACGGCTATACCATCAAGGTCGTCAACGGCAACGAAATCGACTATGTCAAGAATGTCGAGTCGATCGCCATCTTCAAGCTGAACGACAGCAACGGCAATGGCAAGCAGGACCCTGGCGAAATGATGTCCTGGGTGCGCGAAATCAACGTGAAGCTGCGCGTGGACGAGGTACGCGCGGAGAACGTGGGCGGTACGCCGCTGGGCGAGATCATGCACCATGCCATGGCCTATGGCTGGGACATGGACAACCGCTTCGACGCCAATACCGACGTCTCGGCCGCCACCCGGGCGCAGATGGACAGCTACCAGCGCGGCGTGTACGTCGACACCGGCGCCGGCAACGACACCGTCGTCGGTTCGGCCTATGGCGATAACTTCACCGTCGGCGCCGGCACCAACTGGATCGATGGCGGCGCCCAGGCCGGCAGCATGCCGCGCGGCGGCGCCGCCCGCGACCAGCTGGAGGTCTACGTGGCGGACGCCGCGGCCGCCGCGCAGGTTCGTGCGGTAGCGCTCACCGCCGGCATGAGCGGCCAGGATGCCTTGGCCTTCGAGAAGGGCTATGCCTACAAGATCGTGGCGGGCGCCGAGACCGACTATGTGAAGAACATCGAGGTGGTCAACATCCATATCTGGAACGATGCCAACGGCAACGGCCAGCGCGATTACGGCAGCGAAGTCCAGTACAACCGCCGCATCTCGCTGGCCGTGCAGGTGGACGAGGTGAGCGCCAGCGCCACCAAGCCGGGCCAGGACAGCGGCGGCAGCCCGCTGTCGAACTACAGCCATTTCGCCTGGGCCTACGGTACGGCGGCGGACGACAGCTTCAGCGTCGCGGCCGACGTCAGCGCCGCCACCCAGGCACTGATGAACGAGTATGGGCGCGGCGTGCACGTGGACATGGGGGCGGGCAACGACCGTGTCGTCGGATCGGCATTCGCCGACTACTTCGTGACCGGCAGCGGCATCAACAAGCTCGATGGCGGCGCCAACCTGGGCACCAACAGCGGCGGCTGGCCTGGCGCGGACGTCCTCCAGGTCCACGTCGCCGACGCGGCTGCGGCAGATGCGCTGCAGATCGTCGAGCTCACCGCGGGGATGGACAGTGCCGATGCACAGGCTTTCGCCGAAGGCTACCGCTTCAAGATCGTCAATGGCGCGTTCTCGACCGACTACGTGAAGAACATCGAGCGGCTCGACATCCAGGTCTGGAACGACAAGAACGGCGATGGCCAGGCCCAGGGCGACGAACTGCAGCATGTACGCGGCGTGCAGATGGAGACATCCATCGGCGAGGTACAGGTCAGCACCACCGATTCCACCAAGGATGCCTCCGGCAATCCACTGGCCGGGATCGTGCATTTCGCCTGGTTCCAGGGCTGGGCCGGTTCCGAGCAGCTCAGCGTGGCGGCCAACGTGACGGCAGCGACGCGCGCGCTGATGGACCAGTACAAGCGCGGCGTCTACGCCGACCTTGGGGCCGGCAACGACAGCTTCATCGGTTCGGCCTACGCCGACGATATCAACGCAGGCAGCGGTTTCAATCGCATCGACGGCGGCGCCAACATCGGTTCCGACCAGCAGGGCAACGCCGCGCGCGACTACCTGAGCGTCTACGCCGGCAGCGTCGCCGAAGGCGCAGCGGTGCGCGCGGTGCAGCTGACGTCGAGCGCAACCGGCGACGACCTGGCGGCCTTCAATGCCGGCTATGCCTTCAAGCTCGAGCGTGGCGCGGAATACGACTACCTCAAGGACATCGAAGCGGTCCGGATCTGGCACCGGAACGACAAGGACAACCAGACCAGTTTCGTCAAGCAGATCGACCTGGCGCCCACTGTCGGCGAGCAGAAGGTGAGCGCGACCGACCCGACCAAGACCGCCCAGGGCAACGATCTGGCGACCATGGGTAACCTGGCCTGGATCAATGGCACCCGCTTCGGCGAGACCGTATCCGCGCCCGACCTGCTGTCTGCAGAGGTGAAAGCCCTGATGGCGAAGTATGAGGCCGGAGTCTACATCGATGCGCGCGGCGGCGGCGACACCGTGGTCGGTACCGCCTATGCCGACAGCTTCGTACTGGGCAAGGGCGTCAACTACCTCGACGGCGGTACCAACCTGGGCAGCTCCGGCCGCAGCATGGCCGGGGACATCCTCGAGATCTACGTGGACAGCGTGGCCGAGCGCGACGCGGTAAGCTTCACCGTACTTACTGGCGGCTTGGGCGGCGCCGATGCCGCGGCCTACGCCGCCGGCTACCAGTACAAGATCGTGGCTGCAGGCGAGACCGACTACGTCAAGGGCATCGAACGCTACAACGTCCACGTCTGGAACGACAAGGACGGCGATGGCGAGCGCGACTATGCCAACGATGCCAGCACCGAAGTCACCGATCCGGTGTGGGTGACGCTGGTAGGCTTTCCGACTTGACGGGAACGGTGGCGCAGCCACCGTCTCCTAAGGAAAACCCCTGGCAGCCGCTTGCGGCCGCCAGGGGTTTTTTTCATGGCCGAGCGGGAAACCGCTCAGCAGAGCTGCCCGCCGAAGGGGTCGCTGATGGTCTGGCTGGCGTAGTCGATACCGCTCATTTCGGCATACTGGGCCATGGTCCGCGCACTGCCCAGGCCATAGGCGCCGGACAGGCCGTCGCCCATCAGAAGGCGGGTCAGGCGCTGTTTGGCGCGCTCGGTGAGATAGGCCGACTGGAAGGCGCGGCGCGCGTCGGTTTCGCCGTGCCAGTGGTGGGTCTCGTAGGGCGTGCCCTCGGTCTTGTACAGGTGGTAGACCGGCGTGGTGAGCGGGTGGAAGATATCCCAGCCGCGCGTGAAGGCGCGCACCGCCAGGCTTTGTTCCTCGCCATGGAAGTACAGGTAGGGATCGTAGGGCACCTCTTCCACGAAGCTGCCGGCCGCGAACAGGAAGCCGGCCGACACGTGGCAGCCCATCACCGGCTCGCTGGTGAACAGGTGCCGCGCCATGAAGCGCAGCACGGCGTCGCCCGGCGCCAGCGTCGTTTCCGGATGCGGGCGCAGCACCAGCGCGGTGCGGCCTTCGCTCGGGGTGTACTGCGGCACGCCGTCGACCATGTCGAAGCGGTAGGGATAGGTGCTGACGATCGGCTTGGCCGAGCGCTCGCGCAACTTCGCGTGCAGGCTGCGCAGCTGCTCGTCCCAGCCCGGCTCGAACAGGGTGTGCGAATCGACCTGCAGCAGGAAGGCTTCGCCGTCGTACAGCGAAAAGGCGGTGCTGCGTGCCCAGCTCACGCCCAGCGTGTCCTGCGGATGCAGGTGCACGTAGCGCACCTGGCGCGCGAAGGGCAGGGCTGAGATCGCGGCGCGCTGGTCTTCCACGTGCTGGTTGACCACGCCAAGCGACAGCAGCTCCGGACGGGCGGCCTTCGCTACCGCGTCGTTCAGGGTGAAGAACAGCATCGGGTCGAGATAGGATGCGATGCTGATGAAGATGGTCTGGGAAGTGCTCGGTATCAAGTGGTACATCCTTTGAATGCATTGCCTTCAGCCGTGATGGCGCGCTGCACGGCCGAAGCGGGAAGGTTCATCAGCAGCCGCACCAGCTCCGGTTGGCGGTTGGTTGCGGTCTTCTGGTAGATCGACATCAGCTGCTTGCGCACGGTATCGTACTGCACCCCCAAGGTTTCGGCGATGCTCTTCAGTGGCATGCCGTCGGCCAGCAGCGAGGCCACGCGGCATTCGGCGTGGGACAGGCCGAACGCCGCGGCGAGCAGGTCGGAATCGATCACCTGGGCCGAGGTCGGGTGGTAGAAGAACAGCATCACCAGCGGGCGCAGGCCGAAGCTGCCCAGGGTGCGTTCCGGCACCAGGAGGGTGAAGAAGCCATACAGGACGTCCGGCGCGGCGCCGGGCTCGCTGCTCATGTGCAGGGATCGGAAGGCCTTGTCCGTATCCGCACCGGCGCCGGCAGCGGTGCGTGCCCCGTGCTCGAGTTCCGCGCACTGGTCGAGGAAGGCGCGGCGGTAGGCTTGCGGCAGCACCAGGCGCTTGCCGTCCACCTGCACCAGGCTGGTCGAGCCGAGCAGGCAGCGCGCCGCCTCGTTCGCCAGCACCACCTCGCCGCCGGTGGTCAGGAGCATGACCGGCTGGCGCAGCTTGTCGACCAGCGCGTGACCGACCAGGGCCTGGGCCGAATACACGAACTGGGCCAGGCCCATGCGCGTGGCACGCTGCAGGTGAGGGCGCAGGCGGTCCAGGAAGGCCAGGGCGTCCGGCGGCATCGGGCCTTCGCCGGGACGGCGCAGGCAGGCCAGCAGCACGGTCGCTTCGACGTTCTCGACCAGCTTGCAGGCCGTCAGGTAGCGCGCGCCGTGCGGGAGCAGGAACTCCTGGTAGAACGGATCGCTGGCGACGAAGTCTTCGTCGAAATGCTCGTGGCAGTGCAGCCACTCGTCCGCCCATTGCGTACGCATCAGCCCGACACGCGGATCGACGAACTGGTATTTCTGGATGTATTCCAGGTCGATCTGCGGCGCCATGTCGGCGCCATCGCTGTACGACAGGGCGCCATGGGCGGCGTCGAAGGCGAGCATGTGGATGGCGCGCCCGCCGACCGCCTCGTGCAGGCATTCGAGCACGCTGCGCCAGGCGGTTCGGTCGTCCAGCGTGTCGTAGATGAGGTTGACGGCGCGGTCGAACTGCGCCTGGGACAGATCCAAAATTTGCTCCGCTCAATAATTCCCATGCATCCTAACTGATGCAAAGAAGTATTGAAACTACTGGTTGTCCTGCCGCCTCGCCAAAAGTTCAATCTTGTTGTATTGATAATACAGAACAGCGCTCCGGATCAGAGAGCGCCGGATGGCGGAGAACTCAGCAGGACCGTCCTGACCGCGCCTCCCGACGCCGGCGTGAGCTGGTAGACGCGGTCGTATTCGTCGTCGCCGATGTCGGCGCCGGGCGCGCCGCCGAACAGCCGCACCAGTTCCGGCAGGGTGTTCGAGTGACCCACCACCAGCACCGGCCCGGACAAGGCTTTCACCTTCTCGACCAGCGCCTTCGGCGCGCGCGGGTCGTACAGCTGCACCTCGAGCCCGATGCGCTGGGCCAGCGGCTGGGCGGTCTGGCGCGTGCGCTGGGTCGGCGTGCTGAACACGGCGGTGATGCCGGTGCGCGACAGGATGGCGGCAATCGCCTGGGCCCGCGCCTGGCCTTGTGGGGTCAGCTCCGGGTCCTGGCCCACGCTGGCCTTCTCGCCATGGCGCACGAGGTAGATCGCGCTCGGCTCGGCCAACGCCGCGCCGGGGGCGAGGATGGCCAGGCTGAAGGACAGGCAGCGGAACAGGCGGGCGGACAGGCTCATGGGATCCTCTTGCAGGTAGGGACGAAAAAAAGGCAGGGTAGCACGCCCCTGCCTTTCTGTTAACGCTGGCGGCTCTTACAGCTGCGTGAGCGAAATCGTGTTCGCCGCCGGCGTCGAGCACGGCTCCTCGTCGAAGGCGATGTCGCCGTTCGGATTCGCCACGCCGTCGGTCTTCAGGTCGACGAAGCCGAACAGGTCGCGGTCCTGCAGGTGCGAGGGCACCACGGTGGAGAGCGACGAGAACACGTTCTCGACGCGGCCCGGATGCTTCTTTTCCCAATCGCGCAGCATGGCCTTGATCTGCTTGCGCTGCAGGTTTTCCTGCGAGCCGCACAGGTCGCACGGGATGATCGGGAAGCCTTTGACTTCCGCATAGCGCTCGGTATCGGCTTCCTTCACGTAGGCGAGCGGGCGGATCACCATGTGCTTGCCGTCGTCCGAGACCAGCTTGGCCGGCATGCCCTTCAGCTTCCCGCCGAAGAACATGTTCAGGAAGAAGGTTTCGAGGATGTCGTCGCGGTGGTGGCCCAGGGCGATCTTGTTGCAGCCCAGCTCGTCCGCCACGCGGTACAGGATGCCGCGCCGCAGGCGCGAGCACAGTGAGCAGGTGGTCTTGCCTTCCGGGATCAGGCGCTTGACGATGCTGTAGGTGTCCTGGTTTTCGATATGGTACGGAATACCGAGTTTCTCCAGGTAAGCAGGCAGCACATCAGCAGGGAAGTTCGGCTGCTTCTGGTCGAGGTTGACCGCGACGATGTCGAAATGGATCGGCGCGCGCTCGCGCAGGGTCATCAGGATGTCCAGCAGGGCATAGCTGTCCTTGCCGCCCGACAGGCAGACCATCACTTTGTCGCCGTCCTCGATCATGTTGAAGTCGCCGATCGCCTGGCCCACCAGGCGGCACAGGCGCTTGTGCAGCTTGTTGTTCTCGAACGCCAGCTTCTCCGCCTTCTTGGCGGCATCGGCGTTCAGTTGATCGAAATCCGCTTCGCTCATGCTTCTTCCTTCAGCTGGAACACTTCCACGCCCACGCCTTCGCAGTCCGGGTAGACGTCCGGCTTCATGGTCGACACGCGTGCGGCGCGCACCCGCGGGTGGGTCAGCATCGCCTTGACCACGTCGTCGCACAGGGTTTCCTGCAGGTGGATGTGGCCTTTCGAGATGCGCTTGGCGATGGTTTCGCGCATGAAGTCGTAGTCGACCACTTCCGACAGCTGGTCGGCTTTCGGGGTCGACTGCTCGAGCGGGATGTACAGGTCGACGTTGATCAGGACACGCTGTTCCGCCCGCTTCTCGAAGTCGTGCACGCCGATGTTGATCATGACTTCGTAATTGCGCAGGAACAGCCGGCGGCAGTCGCGCAAGCTCGGGTGGATCAGGGCGGATAACATGGGTAGAGCCTTATTAGGAATGTTGATTGTTTTCAGTCAGGAACATCACGTCTCGTGATAGAGGCGCCAGGTGCTGGCCGCCATCGACCAGCAGGGTGGTGCCGGTCAGTGCGCGCGCGCCGGCGGCATACACCACCGCATCGGCGATGTCCTGCGGGGTCGAGGAACGGCCCAGCGGCGTCATGCGGTGCGCCTGCGCGAAGCCTTCCTCGCTCTGCTCGCCCGACACCATCGTGATGCCAGGCGCCACGCCGACCACGCGCACCGCCGGGGCCAGCGCCTGCGCCAGCATCGTGGTGGCCGCGTGCAGCGCCGCCTTCGACAGCGTGTACGACAGAAAATCCGGGTTGAGATTGTACAGTTTCTGGTCCAGCAGGTTGATCACCACGGACTGCGCGCCTGCCGGCGTGGCGGCGTGCAGGGCCTGCGCCAGCAGCAGCGGCGCGGTCAGGTTCGCACCCATATGCGTGGCGAGCAGGGCCGGCGAAAAACTGGTCGCACTGTCGTATTCGAACAACGATGCATTATTGACCACGCAGCCGATCACGCCCAGTTCCGCCGCCACGCGGCCGGGCAGGGCGCGTACCGCGGCTTCATCGAGCAGGTCGCATTGAAACAGGGCGGCGCGCCGGCCGAGGGCGCGGATGGCTTGCGCCGTCTCAAGGGCCTCGCGCTCGGAATGGCGGTAGTGCACGGCGACGTCCCAGCCGGCGCCAGCCAGGCCGAGCGCGATCGCACGCCCCAGGCGGCGGCCGGCGCCGGTCACGAGCGCGAGCTTCGAAGCGGTGTGGGCGGATTGCGTCATCGATCGATCTTGTACTGAGGATGTGTGCTGAGTTTGAAAGATGCTGCTTGTTGGCCGTTTCGCTACAATGCCGGCATGTCCCTGCCCGCACCCACTCCCGACGCGCTCGCCGCGTCCCACTCCCTGCAACAACTGATCGCCGCCGAGATCGAGCAGCTCGGCGGGGCGATGGCGTTTTCACGGTTCATGGAACTGGCGCTGTACGCACCCAGGCTCGGGTATTACAGCGGCGGCGCGTCCAAACTGGGGGCTAGCGGCGATTTCACGACCGCGCCCGAGATGTCGCCCCTGTTCGGGGCAGCCCTGGCGCGCGCGGCAGCCGCTATTATCGCCCAAAGCGCGCCCGATATCATCGAATTCGGCGCCGGCACCGGCAAGCTGGCGCGCGACGTGCTCACCGCGCTTGGCGAGATGGGCGTGCAGGTGCGCTCGTACACCATCATCGAATTGTCGGGCGAGCTGCGCGCGCGCCAGCAGGAAGCCCTGAAGGATCTGCCGGTGGTAACGTGGCTGGACGGCATGCCCGCATCGTTCAGCGGCGTGGTGCTGGCCAACGAGGTGCTCGATGCGATGCCGGTCGAACTCGTCATCCGCAAGGACGGCCGCTGGCAGCGCCAGATGGTCACCGTCGACAACGGCGCCTTCGCCTTCGTCCAGCAGGCGCTGCCGCCGGAGCTTGCGGCCCAGGTGGCGCGCCAGATTCCCGAGGCCGAGCATCTGCCGGACGGCTACGTCACCGAAATCCACCCGGTGGCCGAAGGCTTCATGGGCTCGCTGGCGGCGATGATGAAGGGCGGGCGCGGCGCCGCCTTCCTGTTCGACTACGGTTTCCCGGCGCACGAGTACTACCTCGACCAGCGCATGGGCGGCACCCTGATGTGCCACTACCGCCACCATTCGCATCCGGATCCGTTCTTCCTGCCGGGCCTGCAGGACATCACCGCCCACGTGGACTTCACCGCGATGGCGTTGGCGTCGCAGGAAGCCGGCCTGCCGGTGCTGGCCTACATGAACCAGGCCTCCTTCCTGCTCGGCTGCGGCATTGGCGAACTGCTGATGGAAACCGACCCGGCCGATGCGCTGCGCTTCCTGCCGCAATCGAAGGCGGTGCAGAAGCTGGTGTCGCCGGCCGAGATGGGTGAGCTGTTCAAGGTGCTGGTCGTAGGTAAGGATGTGGACTTGCCAATCGCTATCGTGCGGGCGGACCGGGCCCACCGCCTGTAGAATTTTTGACATCTTGCGCTCCGGATACAAATCCGGCTAAGCTGTACAACCCGGAGCGTCCGCAGATGGTCAACGGAACAGCGCCGACGGAACCGCGCACCTGAAAGATTATGGCCAAGATCCATACCCACTATGACAACCTGAAGGTCGCGCGCGGCGCGCCGGCGGAAGTCATTCGTGCGGCATACAAGGCCCTCAGCCAGAAATACCATCCCGACAAGAATCCGGGCGACGAAAAAGCCGCCCGCATCATGGCGATCGTCAATACCGCCTACAACACCCTGTCCGACCCGGTGCGCCGCAAGGAGCACGACGAATGGATCGCCTCGGAAGAGTGGGAAGTCGAATGGCTGGAAAGCACCGGCGCCGAAGAGACGCCCGGCCGCCCGCCGCGGCCGGATGCCTGGGAGCCGAAGGTTCCGGACACGTCTGCACGACCGCGTCCGCGCCTGATGCGCGACCCGCGCTGGTGGCTGGGCCTGGCCACCTGCTTCGTGGCCGGCGCGGGCGCGGCCTTCTACCTGGTGGAGCCGCCGCGCGCCAAGCTGCCGCCGGTACTAGCCTGGGCCGGCAAGCCGGATCCCGCTCCGAGCATACCCACCGACCGTCCCGATGAGCTCGGCACCGACGCCAGCACCGAAGGCTGGGCGCGCCGCTTCGGCGGCGAGGGATCGGCGCCGCCACCCGAGATCAAGGCGCTCGCCGTGACCCAGCTGGTGGTGCCGGCGCAGGCGCCCGACTGCGGCACCGACCTGCAGACCCTGACCGCTCCCAGCGGTGACCCGTGGCCGGCCGAGTCCGGCTACCTGCCGGGCTACCCGGTGGGCAACAGTGGCAGCGAGATGCAGTTCCTGATCGACAACAGCGCGAACGCCTCGCCGATCTTCGTCAAGCTATACGACCTCGACCGCCGCTCGAACGTGCGCCACGCCTACGTGCAGGCGCGCGCTACCTTCGTGATCGACAAGCTCAGTGCCGGAAAATACGAAGTTCGCTATCAGAACATCATCGTCGGCGACAGCAAGACCGAATGCCTGAACGGCCGCCGCGTGCAACTGCGCCGGGCGGCCGCCTTAGCCCCATAAGGACCGGAACAGACCCGGTTGTCGTTTTTTCGCGCAACAACCAAAAGTTGCGCTACGTCTTTACCCAATTTACGTAATTTGTTCCCTGGCCGTAATATACTGGGCTGATGCGACGCCAATGCAGCGTTGCCGCACGCCCAACGCAGGCTGGACAAGAACATGAACGAACTGGAAGGCCTGACGGCCCTGATCATCGAGCCCCATTCGGGCATGCGCGCCAACATCCACAGCATGCTCAACATGTGTGGCCTGACGCGCATCGAACACGCCAGTTCGTCCAATCTGGCGGTCAAGCATCTCGGCCTGCGCAGCTTCGACATGATCCTGTGCGAATACGACCTCGAGGGCGGCCAGGACGGCCAGCAACTGCTCGAGGACGTGCGCCACCACAAGCTGATGCCGCTGTCGACCATGTTCTTCATGGTCACGGCCGAGGGCAACCACAGCAAGGTGGTCAGCGCCGCCGAGCTGGCGCCGACCGATTACATCCTCAAGCCTTTCACCGCCGACCGCCTGCTCGACCGCATCGCGCGCGCCCTCGACCGCCGCAGGGCTTTCATGTCGGTCTACACCCTGATGGAAGCCGGCGACCAGCGCGAAGCGATCGAGGCCTGTATCGATGGCGAGCGCCTGCACCCGCGCTACGCGATCGACTTCATGCGCCTGCGCGCCGAGCTGCACGTGTTCCTGGGCGAGCCGGACCAGGCCGAACCAATCTACCGCAAGCTCATCGACATGAAGGCGATCGCCTGGGCGCGCCTGGGCCTGGCCAAGACCCTGTTCCTGCGCAAGCAGTTCGACGAAGCCAAGGGGATGCTGGAAGAGCTGGTCGACACCAACCGCAACTTCGTCGACGCCTACGACTGGCTGGCGCGCACCCATGCGGCGGTGGGCGACCTGGGCAAGTCCCAGGCCGTGCTGAACGATGCGGTGGCGGTGTCGCCGCATGCCGTGCGGCGTCTGCGCACGCTGGGCGAGACCGCCTTCGAGGCCGGCGATACCGCGGCGGCCGAAAAGGCGCTCAAGCAGGTAGTGGCCAAGGCCAAGTATTCCGAATTCCGCGACCCCGAAGACCACGTCAAGCTGGTGCGCACGCTGGTGAAGAAGGGCGATCCGGTGGCCGCGGCCTCGGTCATCCGCGACCTCGACCGTTCGATGGGCGGGCGTCCCGCCACCGTGCTGTGCAGCGCGATCTCCTCGGCCCTGCTGCACGAATACACCGGCAACGAAGCGCGCCTGAACGACTCCCTGGCGACCGCCCTGGCGGCCTGCGCCGAGGTGCCGGGGCTCTCCAGCGAACTGAAGCTGGAGCTGGCGCGCACCTGCCTCGAGAACAACATGGAAGAGGGCGGCGCCGAGCTGGTGCGCGAGGTCATGCGCAATGCCTCGAACGACGCCGCCATGCTGCGCGCAATGGGCGTGCTGGAAGGGGCGGGCTTTCCCGACCTGGCGCGCACGCTGGCGCAGGAAAGCCGCCAGCACGTGGTCGACCTGGTGGCCGACGGCGCGGCGCGCGCCCGCAGCGGCGACTACAAGGGCGCCGTGAGCATGATGCTGGAAGCCGCGGCCAAGCTGCCGAACAATCCGGCGGTGGCCTTCAATGCCGCGCTGGCGACCCTGCGCTGCCTCGAGCACGACGGCTGGGAGGACAAGCTCGGCCAGCAGGCCGTCAGCCTGATCGGCAACGTGCGCACGCTCGACCCGGGCAACCCGAAGCTGGGCGCCTTGTCGGCCCTGCACCACCAGGTACTCAGGAAATACGAACGCAACGCGCAGGGGCGCCCGGCCAAACCGGGCCAGAAAAGCGCCCCCGCAGCCGCCCCCGCGGGGAAAGCAGCATAGGAAAGATGAGCCGCGATGGCAGCAATGTTTGACGCAATTCCGCCGGAAGGCGCGACCCGGCGCGTGCGCGCCGCCCTGATGCACAAGGTCTGCGGCGACGAAGAGATGTTCGCCCTCGGCGCCTCGATCGCCCGCGTGGTCGAGATGGCCTCGAGCGACGACCAGGGCACCCACGACCTGGCCTATTACGTGGTCTCGGACCCGGCGCTGACCCAGCGCATCCTGCGCCTGTCCAACACCATCCAGTACCGCACCCCGGGCGGCACGCCGGTGACGACGATCTCGCGCGCCATCTCGCTGCTCGGCTTCGACAACGTCAAGACCACGGCGCTGGCGATGCTGCTGGTCGATGCGCTCGACAGCTCGGAACATGCCGGCAGCGTGCGCATGGAGCTGGAAGCGGCCCTGTGCGCCAGCCTGGTGGGCCGCGAGATGGCGCGCCACAGCTTCTTCCAGGGCGCCGAGGAAGCGGCGATCTGCGCGCTGTTCAAGAACCTGGCCCCGCTGCTGGTGGCCAGCCACGAGCACGAGCGCTACCGCGAGATCGCCGCCCTGGTCGCGGGCGGCAAGCACACGGTCGGGCAGGCTTCGCAGATGATCCTGGGGGCAAGCTACGATGCGCTGTCGCAGGCGGTGCTGGCCGAATGGAAGATCCCGGACATGATCGTGCGCGCCCAGGCTTCCCTGGCGCCCACCGCCGTGCGGGTGGCTGCCAACCGCGGCGAATGGATGCGCCAGGTGGCGGCCTTCGGCCTGGACGTGGCGCGCCTGTTGGCCAGGACCCACGAGCCGGCCGGCTCGAAAGAGGCGCTGGCGCTGCTGGGCCGCTACGGCGAGGCCCTCGACCTCGACCGCTCCCGCATGGACGCGCTGCTGTCGGCGGTGCAGGACGGCATGCGCGCCCTGCTGGAGAGCATGAACATGCAGCCAACCCCCAGGAGCGAGGCGCAGGAGGGCGGCAAGGGCTTGCCGAACGTGCTGATGCTGGCCACGCTCGACGCCGGCGAGGAGGAGCACGAGGGCCTGCATCCGAGCGGCAAGCCGAAGAACGCGCGCGACCTGCTGCTGGCCGGCGTGCAGGACGTGACCCAGATGCGCGCCTCGGGCGGCAAGGTCAACGACGTGGTGCTGGCGGTGCTCGAGACCCTGTACGGCGCGCTCGGCTTTCGCTTCGCCACCGTGTGCCTGAAGGATGCCAAGAGCGGCCAGTACCGGGCGCGCGTGGTGCTGGGCGAGGACAGCGCGCGCCAGCAGGCCGGCTTCGCCTTCCCGGTGGCCTCGAGCCGCGACCTGTTCCACCTGGCGATGGAGAACGACGCCGACCTGATGATCTCGGACGCCTCCAGTCCCAAGATCCGCGACCTGCTGCCGGAGTGGCACCGCAAGCTGCTGCCGGATGCGCGCAGCTTCATCGTGCTGCCGCTGGTGGTGGGGAAGGTGCAGCTGGGGCTGTTCTATGCGGACCGCACGCTGCCGGCGCCGGAGGGCGTGCCGCCGGACGAGACGGCCTTGATCAAGGCGCTCAAGGGACAGGTGCTGGCGGCACTGGGGCAGGGCTGACGCCCTTTTTTCCGCTACCCGATGAGTCGTCATCCCGGCGCAGGCCGGGATCCAATTCCGCAGAACAGTGACGGACGCATCCGCGAAGCGCTATGACCACACACGCAAAAATTGGGCTCCGGCCTTCGCCGGAGCGACGGTGTTGAAGGCGGTGGTGGAAGCAAAAATCGCCGCACGGCACGCCTTCACACACTAAATTTCGACATCCCTGCAATTCGCGCAAAATCACCCTTGTGGTTTTGCATCCCGCCCGTTACAATCACGCCCCGAAGCAACGCTGCTATGCGAAGCCAGACAAAGTCTGATGAAACATAGTTGACACTACGTTGAGCTTGCTTCATACTCTGCGGTTCTTCGCGGTGGGGTGGCCGAGTGGTTAAAGGCAGCAGACTGTAAATCTGCCCTCTCTGAGTACGCTGGTTCGAATCCAGCCCCCACCACCAAAAAGAAGAGTCGAAGGAATTGAAAGGTTGTACCTCGCGGGTGTAGCTCAATGGTAGAGCAGAAGCCTTCCAAGCTTACGACGAGGGTTCGATTCCCTTCACCCGCTCCAGTTAGTGCGGTGTTTCTAACCGCAAAAAATAAGCCCTTGTAGCTCAGTGGTAGAGCACTCCCTTGGTAAGGGAGAGGCCACGTGTTCAATCCACGTCAAGGGCACCAGAATTTTGTACGGCAGTCGCGTTGCACTCGTCCGTCAGGTGTGCCTGGTAATTCTCAAAAAAATCGTTAGATCTTAGGAGTCTGAAATGGCAAAGGAAAAATTCG
>NZ_DKJX01000114.1:0-3721 GCF_002454935.1 Massilia sp. UBA6681 | reverse complement strand
TGACCAGCTGGCTGCCGCAGGGGCGCCGCTGGCCGGCCGCGTGGGTTTCCGCTGCGTGGCGCCGGACCGCCTGCCGCTGGTCGGCCGCCTGCCGGACTTCGGCGTCGCAGGCAGGACCGAACGCCTGCGCGACGTGCCGCGCCACCCTGGCCTGCATGCGCTGCTCGGCTATGCCTCGCGCGGCCTGATCTGGGCGCCGCTGGCGGCGGAACTGCTGGCGGCCCAGCTCGAGGGCGAGCCGCTGCCGCTGGAAACAAACCTGGTCGATGCGCTCGACCCGGCACGCTTCGTCCTGCGCGCCCGCCGAGCGCCACGTGGACCCGTTTCGGCGGATGAATAGCGTGTTGCGTTAGCGCAATAAGTTACATTCCACCAGAAAGTGTCAAATCGCCGGCGGTATAATTGACTTACGGTAATTTTTAGGCTGGAAGCCGGCCAATTCGATGGAAGACCCACACTCGTCCCTGTCCATTTTCCTCGCGTCGACTGCGCACGACATGAAGAATTCGATCAGCGTCCTGTCCGGCACGCTCGAGCGCCTGCTCGACGACGCCTCGCCCGAGACCGAGAAGGCCTATCCGCAGATGGCGCAGATGCTGTACCAGACGCGCCGCCTGAACGACAACCTGATGCAGCTGCTGGCGCTGTACAAGCACGTCGGCACGCCGGAGTATCCCTTCGACGTGCAGCCGCTCGAAGTCGGCCAGCTGGCCGAGCAGGTCGTCGCCCTCGAACGGGTGCTGCTGGAGTCGCGCGGCATCGCGCTCGAGCTCGACGTCGATCCCGAGCTGGTCTGGCACTTCGACGAGGACCTGATCGTCGGCGTGGTCTCGCATGCCGTCAACAACGCCGTGCACTACACGCGCGACCGCATCTTCCTGGGCGCGCGCGAGCGCGATGGCTGGCTCGAGATCCGCGTCGAAGACAATGGCGTGGGTTTCCCGGCCACGCTGCTCGAGGCGGGGAGCGCGGCCATGAACGGCATGGCGTCCGGCGTCAACTTCACGACCAACAGCGCCGGCCTGGGCCTGCATTTCTCGCGCGAAGTCGCGCGCATGCACCGCCACCGCGAGCGCAGCGGCGCCGTGCGGCTCGAGAACGGCGGCCGGCTGGGCGGCGGCTGCTTCATCCTGACCCTGCCATGAACGCCGTGATCAACTCGCTGGCGGCGCCGAGCGCCGAACAGGTGGACTGGGCGTCCAAGACCTACCTCGTGGTCGACGACTTCATCGGCGTGCGCCAGCTGCTGCGCGAAGCCTTGCGCAGCCTGGGCGCGCGCAACATCGACCAGGCCTCCAGCGGCGGCGAGGCCATGGGCCTGCTCAACAAGACGCGCTACGACGTGGTGCTGTGCGACTTCAACCTCGGCGAGGGCAAGAATGGCCAGCAGGTGCTGGAAGAAGCGCGCATGCGCAACCTGCTGCTGCCCTCGAGCGTGTTCCTGATGGTGTCGGCCGAGAAGAGCGTGGAGTCGGTGATGGGGGCGGCCGAGCACCAGCCGGACGCTTACCTGGTCAAGCCGATCACCGAAGGCGTGCTCCTGAGCCGCCTGAACCGGGTGTGGCGCAAGAAGCAGGTGTTCAGCCTGATCGACCAGGCCTATGCCGAGAAGGACTACCTGCGCGCCGCCCGCTTGTGCGACGAGCAGATCGCGCTGAGCAAGGCGCACGAGATCGACCTGCTGCGCATGAAGGCGCGCCTGATGGAGAAAAGCGGCGAGCCGGCCAAGGCGCGCGAGACCTACGAGCGCGTGCTGGCGCAGCGCGAGTACCAGTGGGCGCGCTCCGGCCTGGCCAAGATCCGCATGGCCGACGGCGACTATGAGCAGGCGCGCCAGATGTTCCAGACCGTGATCGCCGAGAACCGCTACTACATCGATGCCTACGACCAGCTGGCGCTGGCCTGGCAAAAAATGGGCAAGCACGAGGAAGCGCTGAACGTGCTGGAGCGCGCGGCCAAGCTGTCGCCGAATTCCGTGCCGCGCCAGCGCAACCTCGGCCAGGCCAGCCTGAAGCTGGGGAACGTCGGCATGGCCGAGAAGGCCTTCCGCAAGTGCATCTCGATCGGCGAGTACTCGATCCGCAAGACGCCGGATGCCTATCTGGGACTGGCGCGCGTGTGCGGCCTGAAGAACGATCCGAAGGAAGCGCTGCAACTGCTGATCGCGGCGCAGCGCGAGTTCGGCGCCGACCATCCGGACATGGAACTGCGCACCAAGATCACCGAAGGCCTGGTGTACCACGAGAGCGGCGACTACCGCCGCGCGCGCAAGGCCGGCGACGAGCTGGAAGCGCTGCTGCAGTCGACCGGGGAACGGCCCGACGTGCCGACCTGCCTCGAGATGGCGATCCTGCTGTTCGCGGTGGGCGTCAAGGAAGCGCCGGTCGACCTGCTGTGCTACGTGATCCGCAACAACCACGACAACAGCTTCCTGCAGGACGAGGTGCAGCAGATCTTCGAAAAGGCGCGCATGGGCGAGGAGGGCGAAAAGCTGATCCGCGGCGCGCGCAAGGAAGCGATCGACCTGATGAACCAGGGCGTGCTGCTGTGGAAGACCGGCAAGCTGCCGCAAGCGGTCGAGTGGATGCGCAATGCCAGGGCAGCGCTGCCGCACAACGTGCGCATCCTGTTCAACTCGGCGCAAATCCTGATCTCGCACATGCAGCAGCGCGGCTACAGCGCCGAGCTGATGGAAGAAGCGCACGGGGTGCTGGCCCACGTCGACCGGGTGCAGCCCGGGCAGCAGCGCTTTGCCCAACTGATGGAGCAGTTGATGGCGCTGGTGCCGAAGGTGGAAGAGGAAGCAGCAAAGGAGGCGGCCGGCCCGGCTGCCGCCGGCCAGGCTGCTGCCGCCTGAGTCAGCGCCAGCTTCCCCGTACGTCTTCGCAACGCTGTCCCTGCGCGGCATTGCCGTGCCGCCGCGCCAGCTCCGCGCACAAGACCGCCACGTCGAGCCCGCCGTCGCGCGTGCGCGCCGCCTCCACCGCGCCGTCCAGCGCGCACTCGCCGATGTACTGCCCGAGCGCCCGGTAGCTCTCGAACTGGGTCTCGTCGAACCACTGGTCCACCGAGCTCTCGTGCGGATAGACGGGGTGCACCTTGCGGTAGTTGAGCAGGTCGGCGTTCTCGCGGCCGACGATGGCCGGCTTGATGTACAGCAGCGTGCCGTCCACGCCGCCCTGGTCCACCTGGCTGTAGCGCACCGTGCCGACCGCGCAGCTGGCGCCGCACAGGCCGCCGTCCAGCTGCGCCAGTTTCGAGACGTCGAGGTCGATGCGCACGTGCAGGTCGGTGCCGACCTTGCGGATCGCATTGCCGAGGTCCGCGAAGGCCAGGGCGCCGTCGCTGGCCACGTCCACCGCGATGATCAGGCGGCAGCGCCGCCGCACCAGTTCATAGATGCCGAGGTTGTCGAAATGCCCGCCGTCGGACAGGTAGACGTAGGTGGCGTCGGCATTGGTCAGGCCGAACAGCTCGGCCAGCAGGCTGAACAAACCCAGGCGCGGCGAGGACTGCTGCCAGGCCGCCTTGCGCGGATTGGGACACCAGCGGCCCAGGCGTACGTTGAACATCGTCATCAGGAAGTTCAGCGGCGGCGAGGAGTGTGCGCCCATGTTCGGGCTGGCCGCCGCGCCGGACACCGCGACTGCCATCCCGAGCCGCACGCCGGCATCGTCGTCGGCCCCGGCGCCCGAGCGCGCGCCGTAGGCGCCGGTGGGTC
>NZ_DKJX01000087.1:0-61991 GCF_002454935.1 Massilia sp. UBA6681 | reverse complement strand
CCGATGCCGCCGCCGGCGCCGGTGACGACGGCGACCCGGTTGGCGAGCTTCATGGCATGGCTCCCGGCTGACCGAAGCGCAGCACGCCGTCGTCGATGCGCCCGAAGCGGATGGTCAGGAGGTCGCGCAGGTAGTTCTGGTAGACCTGCCAGGGCTTGCGGGCGCCCTGTTTGGGCAGCAGGTGGCGGGCCCGCTCGACATAGCCCGAATTGAAGTCGAGGAAGGGGACTTCCGGCACCTCCGGATCGCGCTGCGCCACCGCGATGGCCTGGCCGCGGGCGTCCATGTGACGGAGCAGGCGGCACACCCAGGCGGCGGTCAGGTCGGCCTTCAGGGTCCAGGACGCATTGGTGTAGCCGAAGGCCAGCGCACAGTTCGGGACGCCGCTCAGCATCATGCCCTTGTAGGACATGGCGCGGCTGGGGTCGAGCACGCGCCCGTCCACCACCAGGGTGGCGCCGCCGAACAGCTTCAGGGTGAGACCGGTGGCCATCACCACCAGGTCGGCCGCCAGCTCGCGTCCGGATTGCAGCAGGATCCCGCCCCTGGTGAAGCGCGCGATGCGGTCGGTGACCACCGAGGCGCGCCCGAGGCGGATCGCCTTGAACAGGTCGCCGTCCGGCACCACGCAGACGCGCTGGTCCCAGGGCTTGTAGCCCGGGGTGAAGTGCTCTGCCGCGGCCTCCGGCGAACCGAGCTGGTGGCCGGCCATCTCGACGATCTTGCGCTTGACCAGTTCCGGCTTGCTGCGCGCGAGCCAGTACAGGAACATGCTCTCGCCGAGCACGCGCCAGCGCGTCAGCGCATAGGCCAGTCCCTGCGGGAGCAAAGCCTGCATGCGCTGGGCGAAGCGGTAGCGCGAGGGCCGGGCGACGACGTAGGTCGGGGTACGCTGCAGCATGGTCACATGCAGCGCGCGCTCGGTCATCGCCGGCACCACCGTGACGGCGGTGGCGCCGCTGCCGACCACCACCACCTGCTTGCCGCTGTAGTCGAGGTCCTGGGGCCAGAACTGCGGCTGCACGATGCGCCCGGCGAAATCCTGCTCGCCCTCGAAGCGCGGGCGGTAGGCCTCGTCATAGCTGTAGTAGCCGCTGCACAGGTAGAGGAAACGGGCCTGCAGCGTGCGTGTCGTGCCGTCGTGCAAACGCGCCTGCACGGTCCACAGCGCGTCTTTCGAGCACCAGCTTGCGCCAACCACCTTGTGGCCGTAGCGGATGTGCGGCTCGATGCCATGCTCGCGCGCGGTGCCGCGCACGTAGTCGAGGATGGCGGGGCCGTCGGCGATCGCCTTGGCATCCAGCCAGGGGCGGAAGGCATAGCCGAGCGTGTACATGTCGGAATCGGAGCGGATGCCGGGATAGCGGAACAGGTCCCAGGTGCCGCCGATGGCCTCGCGCGCCTCGAGGATGGCGTAGCGCTTGCCGGGGCAGCCCTGTTGCAGGGCGCTGGCGGCGCCGATGCCGGACAGTCCGGCGCCGACGATGAGCACTTCCAGCGGGGCTTCCTGCGCAGCGCCCGCCGGGGGAGAAGAGGATGCGGGTGGATGCATGGTGTCTCGGTGTGTTTTTTATGTTGACACTGTACATTGTCAGAATCACGGTGACAAGTTTGGGAACAAGTTTCTGTGTAGAATGTAGCCATGAAAGCAGAGCTCACCACCACCCGTTCCTACCGCGGGCTGTCCCAGGAAGAGCGGCGCGCCGACCGCCGCGCGCGCCTCATTGCCGCGGCCATCGCTGTCTATGGCGAGCGCGGCTACCACCAGGCCACCGTCAAGGCGGTCTGCGAGGCGGCCGGCCTGACCGAGCGCTACTTCTACGAATCCTTCCCCAATAGCGAAGCGCTGCTGATCGACTCCTTCAATGCCGTGACCTATTCGGTGCTGGGAGAAATCACGCGCGCCGCCAGGGAAGCGGGACGCGGACGCATCGCGCGCTCGCGCGCCATGCTGCATGCCTATTTCGCCGCGCTGCAGCGCGAGCCGCAGTCGGCGCGGGTGTTCCTGGTGGAGATCCGCGGCGTCAGCCGCGCGGTGGACCTGGCCTTCGATGCGGCGCTGCGCGCGATCGGGCGCGAGGTGGCGCGCATCGTCGCCGCGCCCGGCGCGCCGGACGACGAGCTGCTCCAGGCCGGGGTGGTCGGCGGCGTGATCCACATCGCGCTGCGCTGGATCGACGACGGCTATGCGCCAGCGATCGAGAGCGTGGTCGATACGGCGCTGCGGCTGGGCACCGTGCTGTCGGCGCCGCGCCGCGGCGCCGCCTAGTTCGTCCGGGACGCAAAAAAGCCCGGCAGCGCCGGGCCTGGAAGAGGGCGAATCCGCTCAGAACTGGAAGGACAAACCGGTGCTCAGGTTGGTCGCCTGCTGGGAGATCTTCTGCACCTCCACGCGCGCCGCGATCGCCGGGCTGATCGCATAGCTCAGGCCGATGCCGTACAGCGCCTTGGTGGTCGAATCCTTGTTGGTGAAGCCCCCGGTGCTGAAACGCTCCTGGATGCGGGCCGCGCCAAGACGGCCGTAGACGCTGAAACTTTCCCCGATCGGCATGCTGCCCACCAGCGACAGCGAGGTCTGGTCGGCGCGCAGGTTCGCACCGTCGCTGCCCCAGCGATAGTCGCGCTCGAACAGGCGGCGCTGGCCCAGTTCGACGGCGAAGTTCGGATGGAAGTTGTAGCCCACGAAGCCGCCGAAGCTGGTGTCGCGACCGTCGACATCGGTGATCTTGGTGCGGCCGATGTCGGCGCCGGCATAGAAGCTGCCGGGTTGGGCGGCGAAGCTGGCCGAGGACGCGGCGATCAGGGCGGCTGCGACTGCGATTTTCTTGAACATGGCGCTCCCTTTCTTCAGAACTGGAAGGCCACGCCGGCGCTCAGGTTGGTCGCGTCGCTGGCAGGCTTCTGCACTTCGACGCGCGCCGAGACGGCCGGGGTGAAGGCATAGCTCAGGCCGACGCCGTACAGGGCCTTGGTGGTGGAGTCCTTGGCGCTGAAGCCGGCCGAGCTGACCTTGGCTTCCAGGCGGTTGACGCCCAGGCGGCCGTAGAGGCTGAGGTTCTGGGCCACCGGCAGGCTGCCGACCAGCGACAGGTGGGCCTGGTCGACCTTCGCGCTGCCTTCCATGAAGGCGGTGCTCGGGCTGCCGACATAGATGTCGTAGTCCGCCAGGCGGCGGTAGCCGGCTTCCACGGCGAAGTTCTGGTGGAAGTTGTAGCCGACGAAGCCGCCGACACTGGTGTCGCGCTTGGAAACGTCGTCGACCTTGGTCTTGCCGACATCGCCGCCGGCGTAGAAGGTATTCGGTTGGGCGGCAAGAGCGGCCGAGGAAGCGATGAGCAGGGCGCTGGCAGCTGCGATTTTCTTGAACATATTGTGTGCCTCTTTCTTTCGTTGATGCGCTGGGGCGATTCCCGAGCACGGCGCAATTATTGCAGCTGGGATACGTTAACTGCAATTTTTCACTATGCACAAATGTGCAAATAATGTTTGCAAATGTAACCATGTATGCATATTTTGTTTGCCTTGTGCTCAATTCGATCGAATCGTCGTTGGAGGCCGCGCAATAAAAAAGGCGCTGTCACCGTTAGGTGTTGGAGATCTTGAACTGTTGAGCTGAACCGATGTCAAACCACTGTCCGATCGACAGTGGAGGTGGCAATGCAGGCGGCAAGCTTCAAACCCTGGCTGGCACGTGTCGCGCAGTTGACGCGGCGCCAGCGCGAACAATTGCTCGCGCTTTTGCGCCCGGCAGTTGGACTGGACCGTGTCTGTGCGGCGATCGAGGAGGCCAGGAGCCCATCTTCATGTCCGGTCTGTGATGGTCGGCGGCTGCATCGCCACGGACACGACCGCGGCGTACAGCGCTATCGCTGCTGTGCCTGCGGCAAGACCTTCAGTGCCTTGACGGGTACGCCGCTTGCCCGGCTGCGCCACCGCGGCAAATGGCTCGACTATCTGGACGGCATGCTCGAGGGCCAGTCGGTGCGGAAAACGGCAGACCGGCTCGGCGTGCACCGCAACACCAGCTTCCGCTGGCGCCACCGCTTCCTGCACCTGACCAAGGATGACCGTCCTGCAGCGCTGGTCGGCATCGCCGAGGCCGATGAACTGTTCCTGCTCGAATCACAGAAGGGCTCGCGCACGCTCGACCGGCCGCCGCGCAAGCGCGCAGGTGTAGCCAGCCGACGCGGCATCAACGGTGAACACGTCTGCGTGCTGGTCGCCCGCGACCGCACCGGCGCCACCTTCGATTTCATTACCGGCCGGGGCGCCGTCACCATGGCCCAGCTGCACCGGCACTTGCTTCCGGTGCTGGACAGGGATGTGCTGCTGGTTACCGATTCCCATCCAGCCTACAAGGCGTTCGCCCGCACGGCCGCCATCTCGCACGAAGCCGTGAACCTGCGGGCCGGCGAACGGGTGCGCGGCGCCGTCCATGTCCAGAACGTGAACGCCTACCACCGGCGCTTCCGCCAATGGCTTGCCCGCTTCAACGGAGTGGCCTCACGCTATCTGCCCAATTATCTCGGCTGGCAGTGGGCCGTCGACGGCGGGCGAATTCGGTCAGCCGACAAGATGCTGCGAATAGCGCTGGGCATGTCCAACATCCAACGGTGACAGCGCCATAAAAAAGCCGCCCGGTCGGGCGGCTTCGGTGGCAGCGAGCAGCGCTCAGATATGCAGCGCGTGACCCAATGCGCGCAGCGCGGCTTCCTGCACCGCCTCGCCCAGGGTCGGGTGGGCGTGGATGGTGCCGGCGATGTCCTCGAGCTGCGCGCCCAGTTCGATCGACTGGGTGAAGCCCGCCGCCAGTTCGGACACCGCGCCGCCGACGGCCTGCCAGCCGATGATGCGGTGATCGCTCTTGCGGGCCACCACGCGCACGAAACCGTCCGTGCTTTCGATGGTCATCGCGCGTCCGTTGGCGCTGAACGGGAAGTTGGCGGTGACGATCTCGACGCCGGCCTTGTCGGCGTCCAGCGGCGACATCCCGACCACGACGATCTCGGGATCGGTGAAGCACACCGCGGGAATCGCACTCGGCGCAAAGTGGCGGCGCTTGCCGGACACGATCTCGGCCACCATCTCGCCCTGGGCCATGGCGCGGTGCGCCAGCATCGGCTCGCCTGTCAGGTCGCCGATGGCCCAGACATTGCGCATCGAGGTGCGGCACTGGTCGTCCACCTTGACCGCGCGCCCGTTCATGTCGAGCATCAGGTTTTCCAGGCCCCAGCCCGTAGTACGCGGCTTGCGGCCCACCGCCACCAGCACCCGGTCCGCTTCCAGCAGGGCTTCGACGCCGGAAGCGTCGCGCACCCGGACGCGCTGCTGCCCGTCCTCGCCGTCCATGCCGAGCACGGAGGTCGCCAGGCGCAGCTCCACGCCCAGGCGCCCTAAAGCCGCTGCCACCGGCTTGACCAGGTCGGCGTCATACGCGGGCAGGATGCGGTCGGCCGCTTCGACCACCGTCACCTGGCTGCCGAGCTTGCGGTAGGCGGTGCCGAGTTCCAGGCCGATGTAGCCGGCGCCCACCACCACCAGGCGCTGCGGAATCTCACCAGGCGAGAGCGCTTCGGTCGAGGAGATGACCGGACCGCCGAAGGGCATGAAGGGCAGCTCCACCGCTTCGGAACCGCTGGCCAGCAGCATGTGCTCGCAGCGGATGCGTACCGAGGCCACGCTGTCGCCGTCGGCGCGCACCTCGACGGTCTTGCCGTCCAGGATGGTCGCCCAGCCGTTCACCAGCTTGACGCCGTTCTTCTTGAGGAGGGCGCCGACCCCGCCGGTCAGCTTCTTGACGATGCCGTCCTTCCAGGCCACCGTGCGTTCGAGGTCGATGCGCGGGGCGGCGGTGGAGATGCCGAGCGGCGAAGTCTCGGCCGCATAGCTGCGCGCCTTGCAGAACTCCTCGGCTGCGTGGATCATCGCCTTGGATGGGATGCAGCCGATGTTCAGGCAGGTGCCGCCGGGCGCGGCGCCTTCGACCAGCACGGTCGGCACGCCGAGCTGGCCGGCGCGGATGCCGGCGACGTAGCCGCCCGGCCCGCCGCCGATGATCAGGAGTGTGGTAGTCAGTGTCTCCATATGCTCACTCCACGAAGATGGTGGCCGGGGTTTCGAGGTAACCGCGGATGGTCTGCACGAACTTGGCCGCCACCTGGCCGTCGATGACGCGGTGGTCGAACGAAGACGACAGGTTCATCATCTTGCGCGCCACCATGGCGCCATCCTTGATCACCGGACGGTCGACGATGCGGTTGGGGCCGATGATCGCCACTTCCGGACGGTTCAGCACCGGGGTGGTGACGATCCCGCCCAGCGGGCCCAGGCTGGTGATGGTGATGGTCGAGCCGGTCAGCTCGTCGCGGGTGGCGCGGCCGGCGCGCGCGGCATCGGCCAGGCGCGCCACCTCGGCGGCCGCTGCCCAGGGGTCGAGCGTCTCGGCGTGGCGCACCACCGGCACCATCAGGCCGGCCTCGGTCTGGGCGGCGATGCCCAGGTGCACTCCCTCGAACTGGGTGAGGAGGTTGTTGGTGTCGTCGTAGCGCGCGTTCATCATCGGATACTGGCGCAGCGCCAGCACCACGGCGCGCATCAGGAGCGGCAGGAAGGTCAGCTTGCCGCGCTCGGCGCCATACCTGGCGTTGAGCTGGGTGCGCAGGGCTTCCAGTTCGGTGACGTCGACTTCTTCCACGTAGGTGAAGTGCGGGATGTTGCGCTTGGCTTCCTGCATCTTCTCGGCGATCTTGCGGCGCAGGCCGATGACCGGCGCCGATTGTTCGCCCTCGCGCTTGGCGTAGCGCTCGTCGCGGCCTGCGGTCTGCGCGCTAGCGCGGCGGCCCGCCACGTGGGCGTCGAGGTCGGCGTGCAGGATACGGCCCGCGGGGCCGCTGCCGTGCACGAACTGCAGTTCGATCCCGAGGTCCCACGCGCGCTGGCGCACGGCCGGCGCGGCCAGCGGCTTTTCGCCCTCGGCGCGCATCGGCGCCGGGCCGTTCTGGTACGAACGCTGCTGTGGCGCCTGCGGTTTCGATGGCGGTGGCGCCGCCGGCGCGGCCGCCCTGGCGCTCGTAGCGTGCGAGGCCTCAGCCTGCGCCACCGCTTCCAGCTGCGGTTCCGCGACTTCTTCGCTTGGTGCCGTTGCGGTGGCGGACTTGACCGGTTCCTGTTTCGCCTTCTCGCCGGAGAAGTTGCCGGCGCCTTCGACCTCCAGGCGGATCAGCTCCGCGCCCACCGCCAGCGACTGGCCGACCGCGCCGCCCAGGCTGGTGATGGTCCCGGCGACCGGCGAGGGAATCTCGACGGTGGCCTTGTCGGTCATGACGTCGGCCAGCACCTGGTCTTCCTTGACCGTGTCGCCCGGCTGCACGTGCCAGGCGACGACTTCGACCTCGGCGATGCCTTCGCCCAGGTCCGGCATCTTGATGACATGAATGCCCATATTATTTTCCCTCCAGCGCACGTTTCAGGGCCGCGCCGACACGGTCGGGCCCAGGGAAATAAGCCCATTCCTGCGCATGCGGATACGGGGTGTCCCAGCCGGTGACGCGCTCGATCGGCGCCTCCAGCTGGTAGAAGCAGTGTTCCTGCACCAGGGCCGCCAGCTCGGCGCCGAAGCCGCTAGTGCGGGTCGCCTCGTGCACGATGACGCAGCGCCCGGTCTTCTTGACCGAATTGACGATGGTCTCCAGGTCCAGCGGCCAGATGCTGCGCAGGTCGATCACCTCGGCGTCGACGCCGGACTCAACCGCCGCCGCTTCCGAGACCCAGACCATGGTGCCGTAGGCCAGCACGGTCACGTCATTGCCCGGGCGGACGATGTTGGCCTTGTCCAGGTCCACCGTGTAGTGCCCGGTCGGCACGTTGCCCAGCGCGTGGCCGGACCATGGCACCACCGGACGGTCGTGGTGGCCGTCGAAGGGGCCGTTGTACAGGCGCTTGGGTTCCAGGAAGATCACCGGGTCGTCGTTCTCGATCGAGGCGATCAGCAAACCTTTCGCATCGTAGGGGTTGGACGGCATCACGGTGCGCAGGCCGCATACGTGGGTGAAGAAGGCTTCCGGGCTCTGGCTGTGGGTCTGGCCGCCGTAGATGCCGCCGCCGCAGGGCATCCGGATCACCATCGACGAGGTGAATTCGCCCGCCGAGCGGTAGCGCAGGCGCGCCGCTTCCGACACGATCTGGTCGGTGGCCGGGTAGAAGTAGTCGGCGAACTGGATCTCGACCACCGGGCGCAGGCCGTAGGCCGCCATGCCCACCGCGGTGCCGACGATGCCGCCTTCGGAGATCGGCGCATCGAACACGCGCGACTTGCCGTATTTCGCTTGAAGGCCATCCGTGACGCGGAACACGCCGCCGAAATAGCCGACGTCCTGGCCGTACACCACGACGTTGTCGTCGCGTTCCATCATCACGTCCATGGCCGAGCGCAAGGCCTGGATCATGGTCATCGGCATGGTTGCCGTTTCTTTTGGTATGTCGTCTCGCGCCATGCTCACACTCCCAGTTCCTGGCGTTGCCGGCGCAGGTGCTCCGGCATGTCCTTGTACACGTCCTCGAACATCGTGGCGGCGCTCGGGGCGCGCTCGTCGCCCAGGATGCCGTAGGACTCGGCTTCTTTCTGGGCCGCGAGGACTTCCGCCTCCAGTTCGGACTGCACGCGCTCGTGCTCCTCGTCCGACCACCAGCCCTGCTTGGTCAGGTACTGGCGCAGGCGGGCGACCGGGTCGCCCAGCGGGAAGTGCTGGAAGTCGTCGGCCGGGCGGTAGCGCGAGGGGTCGTCCGAGGTCGAGTGCGGGCCGGCGCGGTAGGTGACCCATTCGATCAGGGTCGGGCCCAGGTTCGAACGGGCGCGTTCGGCCGCCCAGCGCGACGCGGAGAGCACGGCCAGGAAATCGTTGCCGTCCACGCGCAGCGAAGCGATGCCGCTGCCGATGCCGCGGGTGGCGAAGGTGACGCTCTCGCCGCCGGCAATCGCCTGGAAGGTCGAGATCGCCCACTGGTTGTTGACCACGTTGAGGATGACCGGCGCGCGGTACACGTGGGCAAAGGTCAGGGCCGTGGAAAAGTCGGATTCGGCGGTGGCGCCGTCGCCGATCCAGGCCGAGGCGATCTTGGTATCGCCCTTGATCGCCGAGGCCATCGCCCAGCCCACTGCTTGCGGATACTGGGTGGCCAGGTTGCCGGAAATGGTGAAGAAACCGGCGCGGCGCACCGAGTACATCACCGGCAGCTGGCGGCCCTTGAGCGGGTCGCGCTCGTTCGACAGCAGCTGGCAGATCATCTCGACCAGCGGCACCTGCTTGGCGATCAGCAGGCTCTGCTGGCGGTAGGTCGGGAAGTGCATGTCGCCGTCTTCGAGGGCCAGCGCCTGGGCCGTGCCGAGGGCTTCCTCGCCGAGCGAGAGCATATAGAAGGACATCTTCTTCTGGCGCTGGGCGATGACCATGCGGGCGTCGAAGATGCGGGTTTTCATCATGGTGCGCAGCCCGAAACGCAGCAGTTCGGGATCGACCTCGGGCGCCCAGGGACCGACGGCGTCGCCGTTCTCGTCCAGGACGCGGATCAGGCCGGTGGCGATGTCGCTCGTATCGAGCGGCGCCACGTCGACGGGCGGACGCCGGACGGCGCCGGCGGGACTCAATTGCAGGTACGAAAAATCGGTCTTGCAGCCCGGGCGGCCGGTAGGCTCCGGTACATGCAGCGACAGAGGCTTACTCTGACTCATAAACGCTTCCCCTTTGTAAGGTGACTTGCGGCAAGCATGATAAGGCGAACGGCCGCGCACACGAAGTCCTTTTCATATTGCTATGCAGCATAGCGAGCCCGGCAGGGTAGGTGCTCACGCTATTGCATGCTGTATCGGCGGCGGTACAAGGGCGTGTCAGGCGCCCGGTGCGGATTGCGGGCCGCGCGCGGCGTCTGTAGTATGGGACTGCCGCAGTATGCCTTCATGCCCGCGCGCAGGGAAACATGAAAAAGACCGCCGTCGTTCTGCTGACGCTCCTGCTGGCGACTGCCGGGATCGGCGGGCCGATCCTGCTTGCCATCGAGGAATCGCAGCGGCAAGCCTTCAAGGCGGAAAGCGCGCATGCGCTCGGCTATGCGCGTGACGTCGTGATGCGCGGCGACGAGACCGCCGCGCAGGTGGCCGCTGCCGTCAAGCGGCTGGCCCCGTACGCGGACGCACCCTGCGCGCCGGCGAGTATCGACCTCATGCGCGAGATCGACCTCGGCTCGACCTATATCCAGGCGGTCGGCTACGTCGAGGGCAACCGGATGCTCTGCTCGTCCATCGTCGGCAGCGCGCGCGTGCTCGAACTGGGCGAGCCCGCCTACCGCAGCGAGACCGGCGCCGTGGTGCGCACCGACGTGCACTTTCCGTTCGCGCCCCAGTATGCCTTCCTGGTTTTGCAGTACGGCAGCTATGCCGCCATCCTTCACGCACAATTGCCGATCGATACGGCCAAGAGCGAGCCTGACGTGTCGCTGGCCGTGGTGCCGCTCGACTTCTACGCGCCGATCAGTGCCCGCGGCCATATCGACCCCGCCTGGTCGAAACGCCTCGGCAGCGCGCGCGAGGCGGTGTTCGAGGAGGATGGCCACGTCGTTGCCGTGGTGCGTTCTTCGAGCTTCGGCACGGTCGGCATCGCCGCCGTGCCGCTGCACTACCTGGAAGACCGATCCCAGGATTTCGCGGCCCGGCTGGTGCCGGTAGGCATGCTGGCCGGCATCGCGCTGGCCTGCGCGATCCTGTACCTGGCGCGCCAGCAGATGGCCTTGCCCTATGCGGTGCGCTCGGCGCTGCGGCGCAAGGAATTTTTCCTGGAATACCAGCCGGTGGTCGAACTGCGCAGCGGCCGCATGACCGGCGTCGAGGCCCTGGTGCGCTGGCGCCGGCCCACCGGCGAGATCGTCATGCCCGAGCTGTTCATTCCCATCGCCGAGCAGGACGACACCATCGTCAAGCTGACCCACCAGGTGCTGGAACTGGTCTGCCGCGATATCGGCTTCTACCTCGAGACGCATCCTGACTTCCATATCGGCATCAACGTGGCGCCGGCCGACTTCCATGCGCCCGATTTCCTCGACAAGCTGCAGGCCACGCTCGAGCAGATGGGCGCGCATCCGTCCAGCATCATTCTCGAGGTGACCGAGCGCGGCATGCTCGACCCAGTGGTCGCGCGCGAGACCTCGGGCGCCTTGCGCCGGCACGGCTTCGCGATCGCGATCGACGACTTCGGCACCGGCTATTCGAGCCTGTCCTACCTCGAATCGCTGGAGCTCGATTTCCTGAAGATCGACCGCAGCTTCATCGAGGCGATCGGCACTGGGGCGCCGACCAGCCAGGTGGTCGGGCACATCATCGCCATGGCGCGCGACCTCGGGCTGCGCATGATCGCCGAAGGGGTCGAAAGCCAGGCCCAGGCGGAGTTCCTGCTGCGGCACGGGGTGCAGTACGCGCAGGGCTGGCTGTTCGGACAGCCGATGTCCTTCGCCGAGGTCCTGCGCCGGATGGAAGAGGCGGAGGAACCGGCGGCGCGTGTGGCCGGCTAGGACCTCGCCGGCCGCGCCGCCAGCGTCGAGCCGCCGGGCTGCCTCACTGCACCACCGGCAGCTCGATATAGCTCTGGTTGGCGGCGTCGTGGTGCACCGCATTGTCCGCCACCACCCCGGTCTTCTCACTTTCGTTCGGCCCGCCGGTATTCAGGTTGCGCACGAATTTCGGGAAGTTGGACGAGGTGACTTCGACGCGGATGCGGTGCCCGGCACCGAACTGGATCGCGGTGGCGATCGGGCTCGGACGGATGGTCACGACCTCACCCGGCGTGAGCATCTCAGGCTTGTCGAAACCCTTGCGGTAGCGCGCGCGGAAAATGGTGTCGCCGATGATCCAGGCGGTGCCGTCCGGCGCTACGTCGACCAGCTTGACGGCGAAGTCGGTATCCTTGGCGTTCGAGGAGACCTTCAGCACCGCATCCACGAAACCGGCCACGCTGACGGCCTTCGGCAGCGGGTCGCTGGTGTAGACCAGCACGTCGCTGCGCGCCTCGACCGGACGCTGGTCGAAGGCGCCTGGCACCACGATGCCGCCGTTGCAGCAGTCGCCGCCGCCGATGGTCTGCACCGGATTCATCGGGTCATAGCGGTAGCGATCGGCCGCTTCGCCCGCACCGGGCGCCTGCGGCAGCAGGCGGCCGTCGCCGTACAACGAGTTCGCCTTCCCGCCGGAGCGCAGGTACAGGCGCATCGGCTTGGCTTTTTCCGGCGGCCAGGTGCCCGCGCTCTGCCAGCGGTTGGCGCCCATCTCGAAATAGCGCACGTGCGGGGTATTCGCGGGGAAGGCCTTGGTGTCGCCCTTCAGCCAGCGGTCGAACCAGCCGTAGATGGCGCCGTCGACGTCGAAACTGGTATCGCCCATATTGCGCTCGCCGATGGTGTTGTTCGGGCCGAGACGGGAGAAGGCGCAATGCACGTTCGGCGCCACCACCGCGTACTGGTTGGCGCTGGCTTCCTTGTCGGTGCCGGCCGCGGCGGCGTGCTTGAACAGCTCGAGGTTGGGGCCGATCGAGACGTCGTACCAGCTGTTGAACCACAGCGCCGGCACGCCCCAGCCCATGCCTTCGTGGTACAGGCCGCCTTTTTGCCAGGCCGGGTCGCTTGGCGTGCGCTTGATTAGTTCTTCAAAGGTGCCGGCCGGCTCGCCCAGCGAGCTCAGCAGCTGGTCGACCGGCAGGTGCTTGATCTGCTTGTTCCAGTCGACCTGCGGCTTGGCCGGGTTCAGGTCGTTGTAGGCCTCGACGCGGGCGCGCAGCTTGTCGTCGGCGATGGCGGGCAGCTGGGCGCGCAGCGGATTGTCGACGCCGTACAGCCAGACGAAGAACAGGTTGCGCGGCACGCCGCCGGTGTACCAGTTGCCTTGTTCCTGGAAGCGGCCGACCTTGCCGATGCCGGCGCCGGACGCCATCGGCACCATGGCCGCGTGCGCCGGGTGGTTCAGGCCGGCGAGGGCCAGTTGCCACTCGGCCGAGGACGAGCAGCCGAGCGTGCCGACCTTGCCGTTCGACCAGTCCTGCCTGGCGATCCAGCTCAGGGTGTCGTAGCCGTCGTTCTGCGGATTGCCCAGGATTTCCCAGTCGCCGCCCGAGAAGTAGCGGCCGCGCTCGCTCTGTACGATGAAGGTGTAGCCGCGCTTGACCGATTCGAGCACGTAGCGCTGGGTCGAGCCTTTCAGCTTGCCTTCGTTGTACGGCGTCTTCCACAGGATGGCGGGCAACTTGCCGCTGGCGTTCTTCGGCATGTAGATGTCGGTCGACAGCGTGATGCCGTCGCGCATCGGCACCATCACGCTGAGGCGGGACGTGGCGATCAGCGCCAGTTCCTTTTCCAGGGCTTCCTGGCTGTACTTGCTGTAGTCCTGCGCCGCGACGACGACGTGGGCGTCGGCCGCGAACAGGGCGAGTGCGACGAAACTGGCGACAATCTTCTTCAAGCTGACTCCTTCGGCTCATGGATGAGGAATGGCCGGGCGGCGCTGGGCGGCCCGGACAAGCACATGGAATGATGCTCCACTGGAGTAATACTTTATCAACAGTCCGGCTGTTGAGCTAGCGCAACATGACAAAATGACTCGCCAGTCATGAAACCCGCGCGCGCTGTCGCTTTATCGCGTCTTTACGCCACCGGTGCGATCGTGGCGCCTGCCAGCTTGCGCTGGCGCAGCCAGTAGCCCAGCGCCAGCAGGGCCAGCCAGGCCGGGATCATCCACACCGACAACTGCAGCCCCGGCGTCAGGTACATCACCACGATGATGCCGGCCAGGAAGGCCAGGCACAGGTAGTTCGTGAGCGGGAACCAGGGGCTGCGGAAGGCGGTCGCCTGGCCCGCCGCCTGTTTGGCGCGGCGGAAGCGCAGGTGGCTCCAGCACACCATGCCCCAGTTGATGACTAGCGCCGCCACTGCCAGGCCCATCAGCATGCCGAAGGCGTCGCGTGGCAGGAAATAGTTGACGCAGATGCAGATGCCGGTGGCCACCGCCGACACGCCCAGGGCGGCCAGCGGCACGCCGCGCTTGCTGACCTTGAGCAGGGCGCGCGGCGCGTTGCCCTGTTCGGCCAGGCCGAACAGCATGCGACTGTTGGCATAGGTGCAGCCGTTGTAGACCGACAGGGCGGCCGTCAGCACCACCAGATTGAGGATGTTGGCCACCGCATTGCTGTCCAGCGCGGCGAAGATCAGCACGAAGGGGCTGCCGCCGGTGACGACCTTCTGCCACGGATACAGCATCAGCAGCACGGCCAGGGCGCCGACGTAGAAGATGGCGATGCGCCAGATGGCCTGGTTGATGGCGCGCGGGATGGTGCGGCCCGGGTTGTCGGCTTCGGCCGCGGTGATGCCGATCATTTCCAGGCCGCCGAAGGAGAACATGATGACCGCCATCGACAGCGCCAGGCCGGCGAAGCCGTTCGGGAAGAAGCCGCCGTGCTGCCACAGGTTGGCCACGCCGGCCTGGGGACCGGCCGTATCGCTGATCAGGAGGTACAGGCCGAACACGATCATGCCGACCACGGCCGCCACCTTGATGATGGAAAACCAGAATTCCAGCTCGCCGAAGGTTTTCACGTTGAGCAGGCTGAGGGAATTGACGAGCACGAAGAAGGCGAGCGCCGAGACCCAGGTCGGGATGTCCGGGAACCAGTACTGGACGTAGATGCCGAGCGCGGACAGCTCGGCCATGCTGACGAGGATGTACATCACCCAGTAGTTCCATCCGGAGACGAAGCCGGTCATCGGGCTGCCGTACTTGCTGGCGAAATAGCCGAAGGAACCGGCGACCGGCTCGTCGACGATCATTTCGCCGAGCTGGCGCATGATGAGGAAGGCGACCAGGCCGGCGATCGCATAGCCGAGCAGGGCGGAGGGGCCGGCTTGCTGGATGGTCTGGGCCACGCCCAGGAACAGGCCGGTGCCGATGGCGCCGCCGAGGGCGATCAGCTGGATGTGGCGGTTCTTTAAGCCGCGTTTGAGTTCATGCTTGGCGGTGTCCATCGTCGGCCTTAAGCGAAAGTTGCCTTAAAGCCAGCGATTCTACTGCAAGCAGGGCCGCGATGGACGGCGCGCCTCCCGAAAGGTGGTCGACACGCCGCCCGGGCGGATCAGAAGCGGCGGTAGCTGCGGCGTCCCATCGGATAGCGTTGCGCCATCTTGCCGCCGAATTTTTTCCAGAGCAGGCCTGCAATGGCCATCATGATCATCTTGCGCATGGCGATTCTCCAATCAATGAAAGTGGACGGGCCACGGTGTGGCGTGGCGATGGAAACAGCTTAGCAAAAGGACGATTCAGGCGGCGCGAGCCTCAGGAAGCGAGTGTCGGTAAATTTGACACGCGCTCGATCTTCAGGACGCCGACGCGGACTACTTGATTAATTCTTAAGCAAACTTTCCTGCAGGCATAAAGATTGCTTGAAAGTCGGTTACAACATTTCATAAGGATGTCCCATGAAGCTCACGCCTGGCCTGAAAGCCATCGCCTGCGTCGCCATGTTTGCGGCGAGCCAATTTGTCGCGTCGAATGCCGCGGCTAGCCTGATCGACTTCGAAGAGGTCGCCGACTGGACCGAGCTCACTCCCTCCGGCATGAGCGCCTCAGGCTACAAGCTGGCCATGGGCGACGGCGGAAATGCCGGTGCTTTTTCCTTCATCATTGCGGGCACCGGCGACAGTACAGGGCTGAGCGGGAATGGCAGCACGCGCCTGGTGAACTTCAATGGCGCGAACGTGACCCTCTCGGCCGCGAACCAGGGGGCGTTCGACCTGTTCAGTTTCGACGGCGGCGAGAGCTGGTTCGGCGACGAGCACTTCTGGGCAGACCGGATCAGCGTGGTCGGGACCCTGGCAGGCGGCGGCACCGTCACCCAGACCTTCGACCTGGACCTCGTCAAGCATGCTGTCTCGGGCATGCAGACCTTCACCCTGGACGCCAGCTTCCGCAAGCTGCTGTCGGTCACCTTCAGCGGCATCGGCGGCAATCCGGAATTTTCGATCGATAACATTTCGGTGAATGCGGTGCCGGAGCCGGCATCGGGCGCACTCCTGCTGCTGGGCGCTGCCGGCATTGCGGCCGTGCGGCGCCGGCGCGCCATGCCCAGGGCTTAACCCGGCATCAGGAAGAAGGCGATGACACCTGCCAGGCTGGCGCCGAGCATCATCAGCAAGAAGCCCGACATGCGGGCCAGCGACACCAGGCGGCCGCCCTGGGGACGGCTGCGCAGCAGGTAGAGGGGAATGCCGATCGGCGCCATCGCCACCACGGCCGTGCTCATCCAGCGTGGGCGCCGGTACAGCCGCGCCTCGCTGTCCAGGCGATACCAGTAATAGGGCAGGAAGCTCAGCAGGAAGGCCGAGAGCAACATCCACCACACGGGCATGTGTACGTGGGAGGCGGCGTACAGGGCGTCGGACATGCCGCAGGCAAACATGAGCGCCAGCAGCGCCCACAGGGTATTCTTGGGAGTCATTGCGTTGATTCAGGAGCGAGGCGTCGAGAATACCACCGGCGCCTGGCCGCGAAATTCAACAAAAATCACGGGCGTGCGGAAATATGCGCCCTTCATGAATTATTTCGCAGGCTTGCCAGCAAGGGGGCGCTCGCGCCGCGGCAGCGTGAAGACGTCCGCCACCAGGGTACTGTCGCCGATCTGCCGGCTGGGCGAGGCTGAATCGTGCACCACCAGCAGCGTGTCGCGCCCATTCTTGTCGACCGCGAATAGCGCGATGCCTTCGGGGTGATCGACCCCATGGCCGAAGGGCAGCTCCAGCACCCGTTCGAGCTGGTCCGCCGCCATCACGCATTCCTTGCCAGGCTGGGTTGCGCCGCGCCAGCGGAACAGGGTCACCGGCCCGTCCAGGTCCATGGTCGGCCCGGCCAGCACGAGGATGTCCTTGCCGTGCACGCACAGGTCGCGGATGCCGAGCCCGCCCAGGTCGAGGAAGTGCTTGCGGTACAGGCGACCATCGTCGTCCACCGGGGCCAGGCGCAAGCGGCCCGGCTGCTCGTCCTCGACGAGCGCCACTTCCACTACCAGCGCCCAGCCGCGCAGCACCGGCCCGCGCAGGCCGAGCAGCAGGTGCTTGCCGGCCACGGCCAGGCCCTCGATGTCGAAACCGTTGTCCTTGCCGGGAATGGACAGGAAGGGACCGAGGTGCTCGTCCTTGCGCAGCAGGGCGGTCAGTTCGTTGCCCTGATGGTCGCCGCGCAGCATCGCGGCAGTGCGCAATTTGCCTTTGCGGGTGCTTTCCTTTTCCAGGGTGTAGCCGTCGCCGTCCCGGCACACCGGGATCCGCGCCAGCAGGTAGCGGTTGGCATCCAGGCTGACGCTGGCGAGGCGCTTGTGCGCCTTCCTGACGCCGTCGCCGTCCTTCGGCTGCTTGCGCCGCAGGCTGTGCGAGCCGGCCAGCCACAGGTACTTGCCGTCGCAGGCCAGGCCCTCGATGTCGGCCTCGTTGATGTCGTCCTCGGTGGCGCCGTGCGCCGGCAGCGGCAGGTCGAGATAGTCGTGCAGCGCATACTGGCGGTGGTCGCGCGTGAAGCTGCTGCGGCCGGTGCTGTCGACCTCGCACACGGTCAGGCGTTCGATGCTGACCGATTCGTCGTTGGCGAGCCAGAGCGAGCTGCCCATGCGCAGGGCCACGGACAGGCCGTCGCGCAGTTCCTTGCCGTAGCAAAGCTCGTCGCGCTCGGGATGAAATTCGAGGAGGACGATGTTGGACGGGTGCATGCAGGCTTCCTGGCGGACGTGTGCGACATTGCCGGGGAAAGATAGCATGGGCCTGAGCAGGCCGGCGCTCAGCAGTGCGGTGCTGGCGGTTTCAAAGCTCTTGCGGGACGGCTGCCAGCTTGTCCGGATTACGCATGATAAAAACCGCCACGATCCGCTCTTCATCGACGATGAATGACTGCACGGATTCCAGCTTTCCCTGCACATAGCGCAGCACACCCGGCTCGCCATTCACGAGGGCGGTCTTATATGAAACCTGCATGGGAAACTGGTGCTCGAGCGTCCAGAATACGCCCGCAACCCTTCCCGCACCCTTGAGGATATGCATGAAGGACTTGACCTTTCCCCCGCCGTCAGCCACCAACTGCACGTCGTCGGACATCAGGGCACGCATGTCCGCGCGATTTCCCTGTCTTGCGGCTTCAATGAAGCGGCCAAGCAATGCGCGATGCTTATCCTTGGGGACGTCGAAGCGCGGGCGTTCCTGCTGGACGCGCACCGATGCACGATGTACGAGCTGCCGGCAAGCCGGTTCCGATTTCTTGACGACCTCGGCGATCTCGGCATAATCGGCATCGAATACTTGCCTCATCAGGAAAGCCGCCCGCTCTTCGGCGGACAGGCGTTCCAGGACCCACATGAGCGCAACCGAGACGTCGTTGGCCTGCTCGAGCGCGCTCTCGGGCGTGTTTTCGTCGAGTTCGACCAGGGGCTCCGGCAGCCACCAGCCGACATAGGCCTCACGATCGACCTTTGCCCTGCGCAGGCGATCGATCGCGAGACGGGTCGTCACGGTCACCAGCCATGCTTCCTGCGACACGATGTGCTCTTTCGGCGCGTCGTGCCAGCGCAGCCATGCATCCTGCACGACGTCCTCGGCGTCCGCGCGGATACCGAGCATACGGTATGCAATCGAAAACAGGCGCGGGCGAAGCGCGTTGAATATTGTTTGCGTATGTGTGCTTGCGCCATCGGTCATAGCATCCTCGCGTCCTTTTCATTCGGGCGTGCGGGTATCGGGAAGCGACACCTCTTTGCTCTTAGACGAACCGGCTTCGCTCCTTGTGACAGGCTCCGGGATTTTTTTGTGAACCGGCATGGCCTGTCACGAACGGGCCATGGCAGCCGTCTTACCGGCAAGGATGACGCATATCGGCGTCGTCGACATCACACAAGGAGAAGATCTCATGAAACGCCCAAACTGGTTCCAGGTGTCCGCGGAAGGCGCGAAGGCCGTCGGCGCACTTCACCATTACGTTACAAGCGGCACGACGCTGCCGCCGGATCTCATCCATCTGGTATTCCTGAGAGCCTCGCAACTGAACGGCTGTGCCCACTGCATCGATATCCATACCCGCGACCTCATCAAGACCGGCATGACGATCGACAAGATCGTGCTGGTGCCGGTATGGGAGGAGGCGGAATATCTCTTCTCGGATCGGGAACGGGCCGCGCTGGCATGGACGGAAGAGGTGACGCGTGTGAGCGAAACCCATGCTTCCGACGATGCGTATTGCGCGGCGCTGTCCGTATTTGGAGAAAAGGATCTCGTCGACCTGACACTCGTGATTGCGGCAATGAATGCGATTAACCGGATGGGAATCAGCTTCCGGATGAAACCGCTTGCGAAAGCGTGATCCCAGGCCGCTGCGGCGGTCTAGCCTTTAGGCTGCCGGGGAGCCGGCCGCCCGGTCGGCGCACCCCGCGTCACCAGCAGCACGCCGCCGCACACCAGCACCAGCGCCGCAAGATTGGTCCAGGTCAGGACGTCCTCGTCCAGCCAGATGCCGGACAGGGCGGCGCCAAACAGGGGCACCAGGAAGGCGAACATGCTGACCAGCCCGACCGGATTGTGCTTGAGCAGCAGGCTCCACAGGGTGAAGGCGACCGCCGACAGCGCGGCCAGGTAGAGCAGCAGCAGGCTTGAAGCCAGATCCAGCTGTCCGAGGCTGCCGCCCGTCAGGTAACCGGCCGCCAGCAGGACCAGGCCGCCGATCGCCAGCTGCCAGGCCGTCATCGTCATCGCATCCATGCGCTGCGAGACGCGCTTGCCATAGATCGACGCGGCCGACAATACGAAGGCGGCGAGCACGATGAAGCCTTCGCCCTGCAGGCTGACGCCGCTGCCCAGCAGGCTGGCGTCGGCATTCACGGCCAGCACGCCGGCCAGGCCCAGCGCGCAACCGACGGCCTTGCGCGCCGACAGGCGATCGTCCTTATAAAGGAAGTGCGCCAGCAGGACGCTGAAGAAGGTGGTGGTGGCGTTCAGGATCGAGGCCCGCACGCCGGTGGTGTAGGCCAGTCCGATGTAGAAGAACACATACTGCAGGCTGGTCTGGGCTATTCCCAGCAGGAAGACCTGGCGCAACTGACCACGAGATGGAACCGGGAACTTCTTTTGCAGCAGCCAGGCGGCCAGCGCCACGCCGATTCCGGCCAGCAGGAAGCGGTAGCCGGCGTAGACCAGCTTGGACGGGATGTCCTGCTGCGTGATGCCCAGCAGGGCGTAACCGGTCTTGATGGCCGGGTAGGAGCTGCCCCACAACAGGCAGCACAGGGTCGCCAGCGCGACGACGAGCAGGGGGCGGGCAAAGAACGGGGTTTCGGGCTGCGCTGCGCGGCCGACGGATGAAGCGGGGAACATGCGATGATCGGTCCTGTCTGACTGTCATCAGACATCATACAACATATGGCCGCGCGATGTTGGAAGGACGACAAGCGATCAGCGCAGGTAGGCTGCCACGTTTCCCGCGATCCGTTTGCGTTCCGCCTCGGTGAGCGGCAGCGCGCGGAAGGCCGCCCAGGCTTCGCGCGGCTTCATGTTGGTGGGCGTGGCCGCATCCGAGCCGTACAGGATCTTGTCGACTCCCACCTGGCGGATGCGCTCGACCATCTCGCGCGCATGCGCCTGGCTGATGTCGGGTGTCGCGATCGAGGCCACGTCGAAGTACAAGTTGCGGGTGTTGGGGTCCTTGCGCGCGGCCGCCTCGGCGAACACGCGCATCACCTCGTTGGCCGGCGGATCCTCGTAGCCGGGACCGCTGCCCGCGAAGTGCGCCACCTGCACCATGGTTCGGGTGGCCTCGGGCATGAGCTGCTCGAGGAAGGCGCGCGCCTGCGCTTCGCCATAGGGGCGCTCCAGCGAAATCGAAGCGCGCATGTGGACCGCGATCGCCATGCGGTGCCGGTTGGCGGCGCGGAACACTTCCTTCAGGCGCGCGACGTGCTCGGGCTTGTCCAGCTGGACGTCGGAATTCCCGAAGTGCATCTTGATCCCGGTGCGCAGCTGCGGGTGCGCCGCGCAGCGCTCCAGTTCGGCAAGCGCATAGTCCTTGAGCGGATTGAAGCCGCAGAAGGCGCGCAGGCGCTCCGGATACTTTGCCACCTGGGCGGCGGTCCAGTCGTTCTCCGCCTTCACCCTGGCGTATTCGTCCTCGACCACGCGCGAGGGGCGGCCGTACATATAGGCCGTCGACATCACGGCGGCGCGGCGGATGCCGGCTTCGTCCAGCAGGGCGACCAGTTCGGTCACCGGGATGTCGTGCGGCGCGTCGGGGCCCGGTTTCGGGGCGATGAAGGCGATGATGCCGGGGCTGAACAGGTGCTGGTGGTGGTCGGCGGCGACGACGATCGCGGCTGGTGCGGCCGGGGCTGTCGTTTGACCCGCGAATGCGAGCGCGGGCAGGGCGAGCAGCAGGGCGGCGCCCAGGCGCAGCTTGGCGAACAGGAGCGGCATGGCGAGACCTCTGGCTGGAGAACGAGACTCCAGACTAGTCGCGCCGGATCGCGCTGTCCACGGAAAATGGATACATATGGCCCGGAAATCTGCGGCCGTTCTCGCTGCGCCTTCGCGGGTGCAGCGTCACGGCCTGCATGCAGTGTAGATCATCGACCGGTCCGGGTCTTCCCCCACGGCTGGGGGAAATCTCCTCAGACGACGGTGACCACGACCCGCCGGCGGTGCGGCGCGCTGCGGTGCTCGTACAGGTAGATGCCTTGCCAGGTGCCGAGCAGCAGGCGGCCGCCACCGACCGGCACGCTCAGGCCGGAACCCGTCAGCATGTTGCGCACATGGGCCGCCATGTCGTCCGGCCCTTCGGCATCGTGGCGGTAGGCCGGATCGCCGTCGGGGGCGAGCCGTTTCAATACGGTTTCGAGGTCGCGCCGCACGTCGGGGTCGGCATTCTCGGTGATGAGGAGCGAGCAGCTGGTATGCTGCACGAAAACATGGGCCAGGCCGCATTGCACCTTCGCTGCGCGCACCACCTCGGCCACCGCCTCGGTGATGTCGCGGGTGCCGCGTCCTGGGGTAGGGATGTCGAGGATGCTCTGGTGCGCCACGCTGTGCTCCGGTTCTGGTCCGGGGCACAGCTTAGCAGAATCAGGCGGCGCTGCGCGAGGATGCCAGGCCGTCCAGCACGGCGAGCAGGTCGTCGAGCGGCGCCGGGCGCGAGAACAGGTAGCCCTGCATCAGCGGACTGCCGTTCCCGCTGAGGTAATCGGCCTGTTGCGCGGTCTCGATGCCCTCGGCCACCACGCGCAGGCCGAGGTGCTCGGCCATCGCCAGGATCGACTGCACGATCGCGGTGCCGTTGACGTCGTTCGGGGTGTCGCGGATGAAGCTCTTGTCGATCTTGAGTTCGTAGAGCGGCATGCGCTTGAGATAGGCCAGGTTCGAATAGCCGGTGCCGAAATCGTCGACCGAGAAGCGGATGCCCAGGGCCGCCAGTTCGTGCATGCGGGCGATGGTCTGGTCCAGGTCCGATACCAGGAGGCCCTCGGTGACTTCAAAGATCAGCTGGCCGGCCGGCGCACCGGTCTCCTCCAGCACCCGGGCGACCGTCTCCACGAAGTCCGGCTGGCGGAACTGCGCCGGGCTGACGTTGATCGAGAGCGGCAGCGGATGGCCGGCCGCGCTGAGTCGCAGCCAGGCTTCGCAGGCCTGGCGCAGCACCCAGGTCCCCAGCGGGACGATCAGGCCGGTGGTTTCCGCGATCGGGATGAACACGTCCGGCGGCACCAGGATGCCGTCGGCGCGGTGCCAGCGCATCAGGAGCTCGGCGCCGACCGGCTGCTGTTCGCGGTCGACCTGCAATTGCAGGTGCATGGCCAGTTCGCCCCGCTCGAGGGCATTGGCGAGGTCGCGCTCGAGCGTGAGTTTTTGCTCGGCCTCGGCCAGCATGGTGGTCTCGAACAGGGCGACGCCATTGCGGCCGCTCGCCTTGGCCTGGTACATCGCGGTGTCGGCTTCACGCAGCAGGTCGTGGGCGGTCTGGCCGGCGCGCAGCGGCAGGGCCACGCCGATGCTGCCCGTCGAGCGGTACACGTGCTCGTCGATCGTGACTTCCTCGCCCAGTGCCGCCAGCACCTTGTGCGCCACCTTGAGCGCGGCGGCAGCGGCGGTGTCGGGGTCGTCGCCCAGGTCGTTCAGCAGGATGACGAATTCGTCGCCGCCCAGGCGCGCCACGGTGTCGCGCGCGCGCACGGTCGCGACCAGGCGCCCGGCCGCGCTGCGCAGCAGGGCGTCGCCGGTGGCGTGGCCGCGGGCGTCGTTGACGTACTTGAAGTTGTCGAGGTCGATGAACAGCACGGCGCCGAGCGCGCCGCCGGCATTGCGGGCGTCCACCAGGGCGTCTAGGCGCTCGGTGAACAGGCGCCGGTTGGGCAGGCCGGTCAGCACGTCGTAGAAGGCCAGGTGATGGATCGCCTTGGCCGAGTTGCGGCGCTCGGTGATGTCGCGCCCGACCACCACCCAGTGGGTGCTGCGTCCGCCGTCGCTGGCGAAGGGCACCATTTCCATCTCGGCCCAGAAGGGCTCGCCGGCCTTGGTGTAGAGCTGCAGTTCGGCCTTGATCGCTTCGCCCCGCGCGACCGCGCGCAGGATGCGCTCCACCTCGTCGGGATCGGTGTCCTGGCCGTGCAGCAGGCGCATGCTGTGGCCGATGATCTCGTCGCGCCGGTAGCCGGTGCGGCGCTCGAAGGCTTCGTTGGCGGAGATGATCGGCTGCTGCGCGCCCGGCGTGTCGATGGCGTGGGCGATCAGCACCATGTCGTTCAGGCGCGCCACCGCGGCCGAGGTCAGGCGCAGTTCGGCGTTCAGCTCGTGCAGCTTGTCCTGCTTGGACTCCAGGGTTTCGGCGAAGCCATGCACCTCGCCGAGCGTGTCGGCCAGGCCCTTGACCAGGGCGCCGCAGGTCATCGTGATCAGGGCGCCGACGCACAGGTAGTTGAGGGTGACGATCAGCGAGGACAGCAGTTCGTCGTGGCCGAGGCCGGCGACGTAGAGCTTGGCGTGGCCGGACAGGCCCAGGCCCAGGATGGTGAGGGCGCTGACGACCAGCGCCCCGAGGGCCTGGCGGGTGCCGAGCAGGACCACGGCCAGCACCGGCGGCGCCATCAGGAAGATCTGGCTGACCGCGCCGACGCCGAGCATCAGGCCGACGCCGACCAGGAACAGCATCGCCAGGAAGTTCAGGACGCGCAGCGTGTAGGGAAGGCGGTCGAACCACCAGATCGCGAAGATCCAGGCCAGGGCCACCGCGTCCATCGCGGCGATCTGCCAGAGGCCGTCGACCATGGCCAGGATCGCGCTGGGCACGGCGGCCACGATGCCGAGCAGCAGGACCGCCGACATCAGGGTCGAGAAAATGCGTGCGCGCCACTGGGCCAGGTCGTCAAACTGTATCATGCATCAGCCTTCGCGCACCGCCGAGAGAGTTTCTTAAAGTGCAATCAAATTTCTATGGATGCAAGATTATACCCGGTATTGACGAATCTGCTTGTTGCTTGTTGGGAAAACGCAGCAGGCTTCGCTCAGACGCTGTGCGCCAGGCCCAGGTTGCGGTTGGCGGGCACCGCCACATCCATCAATTTCGGTCGCGGCAGGTCCAGCGCGGCCATCAGCGCCACGAAATCCTCGCGCGAGCGGCCGGCCAGGCGCGCGTTGTGACGCTTTTCCCAGCCGATGGTGGACACCGACTGTCCTTTATAGTCGTGGCCGGGCCAGACGCGGGTGCTCTCGTCCAGCGCGAACAGCTTGCGGGTGACGCTGTCATACAGCGCGGACGCGGAACCGCCCTGGAAGTCGGTGCGCCCGCAGCCGTCCACCAGCAGGGTGTCGCCGGTGAACAGGTTGCCGCGCCACAGGTAGCATATGCTGCCCGCGGTGTGGCCGGGGGTGTGGATGACGGCGATGTGCTCGCGCCCGCCGAAGGCAATGAGGTCGCCGTCCTGCAGCTGCACTTCGGCCGGCGGGATGCCGCAACCGCTCGGCACGCAGGCCTTGGCGCCGGTCAGGGCACGCAGCTTGCCGGCCGAGGTGACGTGGTCGGCATGGGCGTGGGTCTCCAGCACGTGGGTCAGCCTCAATCCAAGGCGCTCGATGTGCGCGAGGTCGCGCTGCCAGTGGCGGTCGACCGGGTCGATGATGACCGCTTCAAGGCTGCCAGGTGCGGACAGGATGTAGGTGTAGGTCGAGGATTCGGCGTCGAACAGCTGGATCGGGTTCACTTGCATGGGCTCTCCTGGGTGCGGCGTGAGTTGTACCACAGGATTGCTGGCGGGGGAAGGCGGCTAGCGCTCCAGCGCCCCCAGCTTCTCCCTCAAGCTTGCCTCCGACAGCTCTCCCACATGACGGAAGCGCAGCCTGCCTTGCGCGTCATAGAGCAGGGTGGTCGGAAAGCCCACCGCCCCGGTACGCGCGCCCAGCTGGCCGGCCGGGTCGATCACCACGTTCTCCATGCGCAGGCCCTGCGCCGTCAGGAAAGCCTGGACCGTGCTTGCGGACTCGCGCTGGTTGACGAAGACGAAGCCGACGTCCGGGCGCTTGCGCTGCATCGCCGCCAAGGCCGGCATCTCGCGCCGGCAGGGCGGGCACCAGGTGGCCCACAGGTTCACGACCAGCGGCTTGCCCTGGAAGGCGCGCAGCGGCACCTCGCTGCCGTCGAGCCGGCGCACGCTGAGCTCGGGCATGGGCGCATGCGGCGGGGCGAAAGCCGGCAGCAACAGGCTGCCGCCCATCCAGAGCGCGATCCCGGCCACGCTCGATACCAGCAGGGGGCGGCGCAGGCCTGGGGCGCGGCGGGTCAGCTCGGCGCCCACCACGCAGGCGACCACCAGTCCCGCGGTTGCGTCGAAGCCGCCGTCGCGGAAGTCCAGCGCGGCCCAGGGTGTATCGAGGAACAGGTCGTGGTGGCGCAGCACGAACACGGCGCGCGCGGCGACAAAGCCGGCGAGCAGCATCTTCCACAGGATCGGGCCCGGATCGAGCGCGCGGCGGCGCCGGAACCACTCGGCCAGCAGGTTGGCCAGCAGGATGCCGCCCACGACCAGCAGCACGCCGGTGGGCAGGACAAGGGGGCCTAGTGTGACAACATCCATCGCGCGCTTTCCCTGGTTGAGATAGCGCGACGATACCGCAACAGGCTTAGCAGAAGATTAATCCCGCTCCGGTTCCGGGTCGATCGGCACGTAGCGCGAGATCATGATGCGGTCGATGCGGTTGCCGTCCATGTCCATGACCTCGAAGCGGAAGCCCTGGTGGTCGACGATTTCGGCCGGCTTCGGGATGTAGCCGAGCTGGTAGAGCAGGAAGCCGGCCAGGGTGTGGTAGGCGCCTTCGTCCTCGCCGGGAAATTCGAGGGTGGTCTCGAGCAGGTCGCGGAAGCGGTCCAGCGAGATGCCGCCGTCCACCAGCCAGCTGCCGTCCGGGCGCCGCACGGCGTCGGCGTCGTGCTCCTCGCCGGCCACGGTGACGTCGCCCACCAGGGCGCTCATCACGTCGCTGAGCGTGACCATGCCCTGGATGTCGCCGTACTCGTCGACGATCAGGGCCAGCTCGGCGCGGTTCTTCTTGAACATCTCGAGCAGGGCCATGGCGCTCACGGTCTCGGGCACGTACAGCAGCTCCTGCACCGCGCCGTCGAGGTCGACCGCGTCGAGCGAACCGATGCGCACTGCCTGTGCGAACAGGTCGCGCGCCATCACGTAGCCGAGGATATGCGAGCGGTCGCCGCGGCAGACGGGGTAGCGGCTGTAGGGATTGGTGGCGATGGCCTCGAGGTTCTGCTGGCGGTCGTCCTCGAGGTCGAGGATCACCAGGTCGACGCGCGGCGTCATCAGGGACTTCAGGTGCTGGTCGTCCAGGCGCAGGGCGCGCTGCACGATGTCGTATTCGGTTTTTTCGAAAACGCCGGTGTCGGCGCCTTCCTTGATGCTGCCGATGATGTCTTCCTCGGTCGGCGCTTCCTCCTTGGCTGCGCGGATGCCCAGCACGCGCACGATGGCGTTGGTGGCCAGGGACAGGAACTTCACGAACGGCGACATGATCACCGAGAGCGTGCGCAGCGGCTGCGAGATCAGGGTCGCCACCGTTTCCGGGAAGGCCATGGCGATGCGCTTGGGGACCAGTTCGCCGAAGATGATCGAGGCGACCGTGATCGCGATCACGACCACGGCGAGCGCGACTTCGCGCGCATAGGGGCCGATCACCGGCAGCGTCGCCAGTTCGGGCGTGAGGTGGCTGACCAGGGAGGCCTCGCCGAAGGCACCGTTGAAAATGCCGATCAGGGTAATCCCGACCTGCACGGTCGAGAGGAAGTGACTGGGGTCGTCGGCCAGCTTGAGGGCGGCGCGCGCCCCGCGGTTTCCTTCTTCGGCGCGCCGTTCCAGGCGCATGCGCTTGGCCGAGACCAGTGCCAACTCGCTCATGGCGAACACTCCGTTCATCAGGATGAGGAAGGAGATGATCAGTATGTCGGTTAACACTGGCGCGGGGCCTCCGTCGGACTATCCGGGCCGCGACCGGTCACGCGCGAAAATGGCGTACGCCACATCATCGCATGCCGGAAGGGGTTTCCGCCACACGAATTGCCAACTTGGCATCGTTACGGCGCCAAGCGGAAATGCTTGACGATGCCCGCCCAGCACTGCTGGTAGTCCGCCTGCAGCTGGGGCGAGGACAGCGCGTACGGGGTCGGCACCAGCACGTGGCGGGTCTCGAACATGAAGGCCATCGTGTCCGCCACCTTGTGCGGCTTGGCGGTATCCGCGCTGCTGGCCTTGTCGAAGGTGGCAGCGTCCGGTCCGTGCCCGCTCATGCAGTTGTGCAGGCTGGCGCCGCCCGGCACGAAGCCTTCGGCCTTGGCGTCGTAGGCGCCGTGGATCAGGCCCATGAATTCGCTGGCCACGTTGCGGTGGAACCAGGGCGGGCGGAAGCTGTCTTCGGCGACCAGCCAGCGCGGCGGGAAGATCACGAAGTCCAGCGTGTCCACGCCCGGGGTGTCGCTGGGCGCCTGCAGCACCAGGAAGATCGACGGGTCCGGATGGTCGTAGCTGATCGAGCCGATGGTGTTGAAGTGGCGCAGGTCGTACTTATAGGGGGCGTAATTGCCATGCCAGGCGACCACGTCGAGCGGCGAGTGGCCGATCTGGGCGCGCCACAGGCCGCCGCAGAACTTCGCCACCAGCTCGAAGTCGCCTTCCAGGTCCTCGTAGCGGGCAATCGGCGTGAGGAAGTCGCGCGGGTTGGCCAGGCCGTTCGAGCCGATCGGGCCCATGTCGGGGAGGCGCAAGAGGGCGCCGAAGTTCTCGCAGATGTAGCCGCGCGCCTGTCCGTCCGGCAGGCTGACGCAAAAGCGCACCCCGCGCGGGATCACGGCGATCTCCTGCGGTTCCACCGCCAAGAGACCGAGCTCGGTGGCGATCGCCAGGCGGCCCGCCTGCGGCACCACCAGCAGCTCGCCGTCGGCGCTGTAGAAGTAGCGCCCTTCCATGTCCTTGTTGGCGGCGTACAAGTGGATCGCGCAGCCGCTCATGGCTTCGGGCGAGCCGTTGCCGGCCATGGTGACCCAGCCGTCGATGAAGTCGGTGGGCGCGTCGGGCATGGGCAGGGGGCTCCAGCGCAGCTGGTCGGGCGGCGCCGGGGTGTCGAAGCGCGAGACGATGCGGCCGGCGTCGAGCGGGGTGAAGCTGCCTTGCACGGCGGCCGGGCGGATCCGGTACAGCCAGGAGCGGCGGTTGTGGCTGCGCGGGGCGGTGAAGGCGGTGCCCGAGATCTGTTCGGCATACAGGCCGTAGGCCACGCGCTGCGGCGAGTTGCGGTGCAGGGGCAGGGCGCCGGGCAGGGCTTCGGTGGCGAACTCGTTGCCGAATCCGCTCATGTATCCGCTCATCGTGGCGGTGGACTCGCTCATGCTCACTCTCATGGTGGTTGGATGCCGCTACTCTAAAAGAATCCCGCATGTTTTACGAGATGAATAGAAAAATGTAGACTATTCACCATCTAAATACTGCTGGTCGCGCGGCTACGGCGCGCCCACAATGCAGCCCAGACAGAACGCCCATGATCGAACCGCACGATATCGACCTGAACCTGCTCTCGGTATTCCAGGAAGTCTACCGGGAACGCCAGATCTCCTCGGCCGCCCGCAAGCTCGGGCTGAGCCAGTCGGCGGTGAGCAATGCGCTGGCGCGGCTGCGGCGCGCTTTTGGGGACGAGCTGTTCGTGCGCACCGCGAGCGGCATGCAGCCGACGCCGCTGGCGACGCAGATGGCCGAACCGATCGGCGTGGCGATGGCCCAGGTCGCGCTGGCGCTGAACCAGCGCAGCCGCTTCGACCCGGCCACCAGCAGCAGGCGCTTCGTGCTGGCGATGACGGACGTGGGCGAGATCTACTTCATGCCCACCCTGATCGAGCGCTGCAAGCTGCTGGCGCCGCTGGTCGAGATCAGCTCGATGCGCGCGGGCAGCCTGGCGCTGAAGGAGGAAATGGAAGGCGGGCGGGTGGACCTGGCGGTCGGGCCCTTCGAGGACATCTCGGAAGCGCTGTACCAGCGCCAGCTGTTCCGCCAGCCCTACGTGACGATGATGCGCAAGGGTCACCCGCTGGGGAAGGGCGAAGTGACGTTGGCGCGGTTCGTGAAGGCCGAGCACATGCTGGTCGATGCGAACGAGAGTCCGTACGACCGCATCAACGCGCTGCTGGCGCGCGCCGGGGTCGGGCCCTCGGTGCGCTTCCGGGTGCCGCACTTCACGGCGGTGCCCTATATGGTGGCTACGTCCGACCTAGTGGTCACCGTGCCGCAGAAGCTGGCCGAACGCGCGGCGCTGCCCTTCGGCCTGGAGTGGATCGTGCCGCCGCTGGAACTGCCCACGCTGCAGACCAACGTGTTCTGGCACCGGCGTTACAACCAGGATCCGGGCAACCAGTGGCTGCGCGGATTGCTGGCGGAAGTATTTGCGGAGTAGGAAGTATTTTGAACCTGACCAACGAGACACAAGGAAGAGAAGAAATGGCAGACCTGTTTGAGAATCCCATGGGCCTGATGGGCTTCGAGTTCGTCGAGTTCGCGTCGCCGACCCCGGGCGTGCTGGAAGAAGTGTTCGAGAAGCTGGGCTTCACCAAGGTGGCGGTGCACCGCTCGAAGCAAGTGTCCTTGTATCGCCAGGGCGGCATCAACTTCATCATCAACAACGAGCCGAAGAGCTACGCCGCCTACTTCGCCGCCGAGCATGGCCCGTCGGCCTGCGGCATGGCCTTCCGCGTCAAGGACTCGCACAAGGCCTATGCGCGCGCCTTGGCCCTGGGCGCCCAGGCGGTCGAGATCCCGACCGGCCCGATGGAGCTGCGCCTGCCGGCCATCAAGGGCATCGGCGGCGCACCGCTGTACCTGATCGACCGCTTCGAAGACGGCAAATCGATCTATGACATCGACTTTGAATTCATCGAGGGCGTCGAGCGCAACCCGGTCGGCCACGGCCTGAAGATTATCGACCACCTGACCCACAACGTCTACCGCGGCCGCATGGCCTTCTGGGCCGGCTTCTACGAGAAGCTCTTCAACTTCCGCGAGATCCGCTACTTCGACATCAAGGGCGAGTACACCGGCCTGACCTCGAAAGCCATGACCGCGCCGGACGGCATGATCCGCATCCCGCTGAACGAAGAAGGCAAGGCCGGCGGCGGCCAGATCGAGGAATTCCTCATGCAGTTCAACGGCGAAGGCATCCAGCACATCGCGCTGCTGACCGACGACCTGATCAAGACCGTGGACAGCCTGCGCGAGGCCGGCGTGCCGCTGATGAAGGCCCCGCCCGATACCTATTACGAAATGCTGGACGGCCGCGTGCCGGGCCACGGCGAGAACCCGGAAGAACTGAAGGCGCGCGGCCTGCTGCTGGACGGCGCGGTCAAGGACGGCAAGCCGCGCCTGCTGCTGCAGATCTTCGGTGAAGCCCAGCTCGGCCCGGTGTTCTTCGAATTCATCCAGCGCAAGGGCGACGACGGCTTCGGCGAAGGCAACTTCAAGGCGCTGTTCGAGTCGATCGAGCGCGACCAGCTGCGCCGCGGCGCGATCGCGGGCGCCACCGCGGAGGCCTGAGTCCGGGTAGCGGGGCGGCGCACGCCGTCCGCCCCGTTTTGCTATCCTGAGCGCTTTGCATATCGCCAAAGCCTCATGCTCGCCGCCTTCACCATCCTCCTGCTGTTCCAATGCCTCGGCGAAGGCATCGTCTTCCTGTTAAAACTTCCGCTGCCCGGCCCGGTCGCCGGCATGCTGCTCCTGATGGCCGCCTTGCTGGCCTGGCCGCCGCTCGAGAAGCGCATCGAGGAAGCCGCCAACACCCTGCTGTCGCACCTGTCGCTGCTGTTCGTGCCGGCCGGCGTCGGCATCGTGGCCACCGCGGCCAGCGGCAGCGGCCACTGGTTCGCCATCCTCGCCTCACTCGTCGCCAGCACCGCCCTGACGCTGGCCGTGACCGGCTTGCTGCTGCGTGGACTCGGGAAGAAGGGCGGCGATGCTTGAGTTGAACCAGTTCTCCCAATTCTGGGTCTACCTGTCCGCCTCGCCGCTGCTGGGCCTGACCATGACCCTGTGCGCCTACCTGGCGGCGCACCGCATCACCGCCTTCTTCAAGGGCGCGCCGCTGGCCAATCCGGTGGCGATCTCGATCGCCCTGGTGGCCTTCGTGCTGTGGCTGTCCGGCATGTCCTACCAGCGCTACTTTGCCGGCGCCCAGTTCGTGCACTTCCTGCTTGGCCCCGCCACCGTGGCGCTGGCCTTGCCGCTGGTGCGCCAGCTGCCGCGCCTGCGCAAGGCGGGCCGAGCGCTGGCCTTCGCCCTGGTGCTGGGATCGGTGACGGCGATCGTCTCCAGCGTGGCCATCGCGCTGCTGCTGGACGCCAGCCCGCAGCTGGCCGCCACCCTGGGCCCCAAATCGGCCACCTCGCCGATCGCGATGGCGGTGTCGGAGCGCCTGGGCGGCATTCCGGCCCTGACGGCGGCGCTGGTGATCGGCACCGGCATCTTCGGGGCGATTGCCGGCCCCTGGCTGTTCGACCGCCTGCGCATCGCCTCGCCGGCGGCGCGCGGCTTCGCCCTCGGCCTGGCCTCGCACGGCATCGGTACCGCCCGCGCATTCCAGTCGGGCGCCGAGATGGGCGCGTTTGCCGGGCTCGCCATGGGCCTGAACGGTGCCTTGACGGCCGTGATCGCCCCCTGGCTGGTGCCCGCGGTCATGCGCTGGCTGGGCTGAAGATGCCTATCGGCAGCGTTGCGCCGTCAATTCACTCAAATCACTAGACTTCGGCTATTTGTATGCGAAGGAGTGTGGCGTGACGACGGCAAGCAAGAAGATCAGCCTCGGGCTGCAGGGCGGCGGCACTTACGGCGCCTATACATGGGGCGTGCTCGACCGGCTGCTGCAGGAAGAGCGGCTCGAGATCGTCGCCCTCAGCGGGGCCAGCGCGGGCGCGATCAATGCGGCGGTGGTCGCAGATGGCATGGCGCGCGGTGGCGGACGGGCAGGGGCGCGCCGGGCGCTGGACCGCTTCTGGCATGCGCTAGCGGGCACGGCCATGTTCAGCCCGCTGCAACGGACCCCGGCCGACCACCTGGCCGGCGGCTTCACCATGCGCCATTCGCCGGCCTACCAGATGCTGGAAATGGCCGGCGCGCTGGCAGGGCCGGTGCGGGAAATGCCGCTGACGGTCAATCCGCTGCGCCAGTTTCTGAGCGTGATGATCGATTTCGAGCGGGTGCGCGCCTGCGAGGAGCTGCAGGTGTTCGCCAGCGCGACCAACATCAGGACCGGCAGCGGCAAGCTGTTCCGGCGAGAGGAACTGGACGCGCAGAGATTGATGGCATCGGCCTGCCTGCCGACCGTGTTCGCCGCCGCCGAGGTCGACGGCGAGCTGTACTGGGACGGCAGCTATGTGGCCAACCCTCCGCTGGCCCCGCTGGTGGAAGGGGGCGCCGAAGACCTGCTGGTGGTGCAGATCAACCCGGTCGCGCGCATGGAGGCTCCGCACAACATGGCCGACATCAGCAACCGCGCCAACGAGATCGCCTTCAACATCAGCTTCCTGCGCGAGGTGAATGCGCTGCTGCACAGCGGCGCGGTGCCCGACGAGGAAGCCGGCGATTCGACCGTGGTCGCGCCGGTGCGCCTGCACCTGATCAGCGCCGCGCGCGCACTCAAGGAACTCAGCATCTCGAGCAAGTTCAATGCCGAGCCGCGCTTCCTGCAGATGCTGCACGATCGCGGCGCGGCCGCCGCCGATGCCTGGCTGGACAAGCATTTCGACGATATCGGCCGGCGCACGACGCTCGATCCGGCGCTGGTGTTCCGCCCCTGAGCGGGCAAAGAAAAACCGGCCAGAAGGCCGGTTCGGTCTGCGGAGCCTGCCTGAGCAATCAGGCCGGGTTCGACTTCCAGGTCTTCTTCGGTCCGAAGGCCTTGACGGCGAACAGCGCGCTGGCCAGGCCCACCACCAGGGCGGCGCCGCTGCCGCCGAAGCCGACCGCGTGTTCCTTGGCCAGCTTGCCGGCCTTCGGCCCCACCAGCTGCATGCGGCGGCGGGTCATCTGGGCGCCCAGCTCGGACAGGGCTTCGCGGCTCAGCTTGGCCTCGGCGTGCGGCAGCAGGGTGGTTTCCTCGTCGGCCACGTGGTGCATCACGTCGCGCATCAGTTCCATCACCAGCTTGTCGTGGCGCGGGTCGGAGCCGCTGGTGCGGCGCAGTTCGGCGATCAGGCGGCGCATTTCCATGTGCTCGGGCTCGGCCTTGTGCATGAAGGGCTCGCTGCTATCGCGCTGGCGCATCACCGGGTAGAAGATTTCTTCCTCGAGGGTCGCGTGGATTTCGAGCGCGTCGCAGATGGTGTCGGCCAGCGCCTTCTTGACGCGCGGCGGCTTGTCCTTTTCGTACTGGTGGAAGGTGACCATCACGTGCGAATGGTCGAAGCGGATCATGTTGGTAATCGTCGGGCTCAGCTTATTCAGATTAAACATCGTTACCCCCTTTGTGGTCATATATTCAACATGGTAGTGTGCCGCCGCTCTTCTTTACTGTAGGAGCGCGCGCCGCGCCCCTGTCGGTCCAGACCGCAGCCCGGCGCGCGTCCAGGCCCGCATCCTCGATCGATGGGCAAAACCTGCCGGATAAATACTCTTATTTATCAATTCCAACATTTCCATCAAGTTCATGTGTGTCGCTCTAGTCCTACAAGCTCACGCGCGAACACCCGATCCTCACTGCAGGGTCGAACTGCCACCATGAGACATACGGATACCGGCCACGGCCGGTGCCATTGGACGGCGACGCCCCGGCGCGCCCAATGACTCATCATCGGAGGAATTGTCCATGTTTGCACACAACAAACGCTTGCAGTACACGGTCCGCGTCAGCGAACCGAATCCCGCCCTGGCGAACCTGATGCTGGAACAGTTCGGCGGCCCGCAGGGCGAACTCGCCGCAGCCATGCGCTACTTCACCCAGGCGGTTTCGGAAGACGATCCAGGCCGCAAGGACATGCTGTTCGACATCGCCACCGAGGAACTCAGCCACCTCGAGGTGATCGGCCACATCGTCGCCATGCTGAACAAGGGCGCCAAGGGCCGCCTGGCCGAGGCCGTGGACAGCGAAGCCGACATGTACAAGGCCATCACCGGGCCGGGCAACGACAGCCACATCACCCAGGTGCTGTACGGCGCCGGCACCCCGCTGGTGAATTCGGCCGGCGTGCCCTGGACCGCCGCCTACATCGACTCGATCACCGAGCCGACCGCCGACCTGCGTTCCAACATCGCAGCCGAGGCGCGCGCCAAGATCGTCTACGAGCGCCTGATCGCGCTCACCGACGACCCGGGCGTGAAGGAAGCGCTGGGCTTCCTCATGACGCGCGAAGTGGCGCACCAGAAGTCCTTCGAGAAGGCGCTGTATGCCATCGAGCCGAACTTCCCGGCAGGCAAAATGCCGGCCGACCCGCGCTTCGCCAGCGTGTACTACAACATGTCGCAGGGCCCGGGCGAGATGCGCGGCCCCTGGAACCAGGGCGCCGACTGGGACTTCGTCACCGACCGCGAGAAGCAGATGGCGGTCGACGGCGGCTCGGGCGAGGCCGAAGTGGCCCTGCCGAGCGGCGACATCGACATCCTCAAGCAGATGGCGATGCGCACCATGTCCGACCCGATGTCCTCGCCGCGCACCGGCGCCGAACTCGGTATGAGCATGCAGTCGGCCGGCGGTGGTACGATGGCAGGGCAGTCCGGCAGCGCCATGGGTAGCGCCGAGCTCGGCTCGAAAGGCGGCCAGCTCGACGACACCGGCATGAGCAAGCCCCAGGACAAGGGCACCGCCAAGGGCATGAAGGCAATGAAGAAGTAAGCACGCGTCGCGCGGCCCGCCCAGGCCAGCCGCGCGGTATTTCTTTAGGGTTTGCATGGATACGAATGCCGAAAAAGCGCATGACAACCGGCTCATCGCAGTGCGTGCCCTGCTGCGCGCGCTGACTTTCCGCCGCGTCGTCGGCTTCCTCATCTGCGGCGTCGGCTGCATCCTGCTGCTCGGCAGCCTGGCCGAACAGATCATGAACGCGAATCCCAAGATGCGCCTTGCCCTGCTGGGCGGCGCCACCGCCGCGGCGGCCACCGCGCTGGGCACCTTGCCGGTCCTGTTCGCACAGAATTTCTCGAAACGCAGCTACGACTGCTTCCTCGGTTTCGGCGCCGGCGTGATGCTCGGCGCGACCGCGTTTTCGCTCGTGATCCCCTCCATTGCCGCCGCCAAGGCCGCCGGCGCCGGCAGCTGGGAAGCGAGCCTGATGACCGGCGCCGGGATCATGGCGGGGGCGGGCGCGATCCTGCTGCTCGGCCGCGCCGTGCAGTCCGACGGCATCCTCGACCGGGGCGATGCCGGCGTGTCGATCCGCCGCGCCTGGCTCTTCGTCTGGGCCGTGGCCCTGCACAACCTGCCCGAAGGGATGGCGATCGGCGTCGGCTACGCCGGCATCGACATCGAAAAGGCCAATGCGCTGGCCACCGGGATCTCGATCCAGGACGTGCCGGAAGGCCTGGTCGTGGCGCTGGCCCTGCGCACGGTCGGCTACAGCCGCCTTACCGCGGTGGGCCTGGGCGTCGTCTCCGGCCTGATCGAGCCGGTGGCGGCCGCCTTCGGGGTTGCGCTCATCGGCATCGCCGGAGGCTTGCTGCCCTTTGCGCTGGCGGCGGCGGGCGGGGCGATGCTCTTGGTGATCGTCAACGACGTGATTCCCGAATACCGCCAGAACGGCAACGGCACCTTCGCCAGCATCGCCCTGGTGTTCGGTTTCATCCTGATGACGGTGCTCGATACGGCGCTGGCGTGATGGTCCAGGGCGGGGCGTGGTTACAATCGTGTGCCCAGGTGCCGGACGAACCAGTCGGTAGCGGCCTGGGCGACTTCGTCGAGCTTGCCCGGCTCCTCGAACAGGTGGGTGGCGCCGGGAATGAGCAGCAGGCGCTTGTCGCAGCGCAGTTCGGAAAGCGCCTGGCGGTTCAGGTCGACCGCCACGCCATCGTCGCCGCCGACGATCAGGAGCGTAGGGGCGACGACGGCGGCCAGGTCGGGACGCCCGCCGCGCGACACGACCGCCGCGATCCCCGAGCCGTCGCGCGCCGCCAGTTGCAAGGCCGCGGCCGCGCCGGTGCTGGCGCCGAACAGGCCGAGCGACAGGGGCGCGGTGAGCGGCTCGGTGCCGAGCCAGGACGCGGCCTGCCCGAGACGGTCGGTCAGCAGGGCGATGTTGAAGCGGTTCTCGTAGCTGCGATCTTCGTGCGCGCTGAGCAGGTCGAGCAGGAGGGTGCCGACCCCGGCGTCGCGCAGGCGCGCGGCGACCAGGCCATTGCGCGGACTGTGGCGGCTGCTGCCGCTGCCGTGCGCGAACAACACCATGCCGATCGGGCTTGCCGGAAGCTCGAGCATGCCCTCCATCCGGGCCGCGCCGGCTGCGATCGTGACCAGTTCCTTGCGTGTCATGGCGCCCTCCGCGTGACTGGAAACTTTGACCTGCCCTGATGGCGAAGATTCACCGAGGATCTTGTATGCGGCGCTTGACTTCCCAAATATGATGGGCGTAATATGACCTGCATCATATTTTGGAGACGTCATGAGCACATCAGCCAAGGCCAGCAAGCGCGAGCAGTCCCATCATCGCATCGTTGAGGCGGCCAGCCGGGCCGTGCGGCGCCATGGCTACGCCGGCGTCGGCGTGGCCGAGGTGATGAAGGAGGCCGGCCTGACCCATGGCGGCTTCTACGCCCATTTCGAGTCGCGCGATGCCTTGCTGGTCGAGGCGATCGAGCACGCCGGCGCCATCAGCAGCGCCGTGCTGGACGAGCGCATCGCCGCGCGCACGCTGGAGACCGGCAATGCACTGCAGGCGCTGATCGAGCTCTACCTGTCCGACGAGCACCTCGCGCATCCGGAGCATGGCTGCGTGGTCGGCGCGCTGGCGAGCGAAATGCCGCGCCAGGAGGAGCCGGTGCGCATTGCCTCGGTGCAGCGCGCCGACCGCCTGGTGCGCCGGGTGGCGTCGACCTTGCCGGAAGGCGCCGACCCATCCCTCGCCGGCGTGATTGCCGGCGCCCTGGTGGGCAACCTGCAATTGGCCCGCATCCAGGGCGACAATGCCGAGGGCAGGGCTGCGTTGGCTGCCGCCCGCCAGTCACTGGTGGCCTTGTTCACCTCTCGTCCTGCCTGATGCCGCCGGCCACCGGCGAAAACGTGGCCAAGCGCGATGCCGAAATATGATTCGAATCATATGATGTGCATCATTTTTTTGAATCATAATATGATGTCCATCATATGAAATTCATCATATTCCCTTGCTCATCCTCCGACTCGAAAGGAAATGCCATGCACATCCAGAATGCCACCGTCCTCGTCACCGGCGCCAACCGCGGCCTTGGCGCCGAATTCGCACGCCAGGGCCTGGCGCTCGGCGCGAACAAGGGCCTCACCAACGGGGTGCGGGATGCACTGCGGGAGCAGGGCACGCAGGTTCTGGGCGTACACGTCGGCATGATCGACACCGACCTGACCCGCGGTTTCGACCTGCCCAAGCTGAGCCCGGATACCGTTGTCGCACGCAGCTTCGCCGCGCTCGAGGCCGGCGCCGGCGAAGTGCTGGTCGATGAGATCACGCGCGCCGTCAAGCAGGGCTTGAATGCCGAACCGCCGTTGTACACGCTGGCCTGAGGTTCCGGCAAATAAAAAACGCCCCGCGGCGCCTGGCGCCGCGGGGCGTTTTCACGTCCGGCTAGAGAAGCTCAGTCGCGGATCTCCAGTGCGCGGTTCAGGCTCAGCGCCGCCAGCGAGCCGACCGCACCCGACAACAGGTACAGCGACACATAGCCCAGGCCGAAGTGCGCCGACAGTCCCAGTGCGACCAGCGGGGCGAAGGCCGCGCCGACCAGCCAGGCCAGGTCCGAGGTCAGGGCCGCGCCGGTGTAACGGTACTGCTGCTTGAAGTTCGCGGTCACCGCGCCGGCAGCCTGGCCGTAGGAGAGGCCCAGCAGCGCGAAGCCGACCAGGATGAAGGTGTTCTGCCCGGTGACGCCGCCGTCCATCAGCGAAGGCACGGCGAGCGAGAACAGGCCGATCAGCACGGCCAGGGTGCCGAGGGTGGTGCGGCGGCCGACCCGGTCGGCGATGAAGCCGGAGGCAAAGATTGCCAGCACGGCCAGGCCGGCGCCCCACATCTGGACGACCAGGAACTCGTCCATCGGGCGGGTGTCGTAGAGCTGGATCCAGGACAGCGGGAACACCGTCACCAGGTGGAACAGGGCGTAGCTGGCCAGGGCGGCCAGGGCGCCGATGGCGATGTTGCTGCCCTGCGATTTCACCAGTTCGCCGACCGGGGCCGGGTCGAGCTCGTGGGCATCGAGCAGGCGCGAATACTCGCTGGTCGACACCAGGCGCAAGCGGGCGAACAGGGCCACGATGTTGATCGCGAAGGCGCAGAAGAACGGGAAGCGCCAGCCCCACACCAGGAAGTCGTCCTGCGACAGGTTGGCGAGCAGGTAGGCGAACAGGCCGGCGGCGATCAGGAAGCCGACCGGGGCCGCCAGCTGGCCCAGCATGGCGTAGAAGCCGCGCTTGTTTTCCGGCGCGCTCAATGCCAGCAGCGAGGGCAGGCCGTCCCAGGAGCCGCCCTGGGCGACGCCCTGGCCGATGCGCATCAGGGACAGGATGACGATCGCCGCCGCGCCGATCCGGTCATACGAGGGCAGGAAGGCGATCACGCAGGTACTGGTGCCCATCAGGAACAGGGCAACCGTGAGCTTGATTTCGCGGCTGAAGCGGGTCTGCAGCCACATGAACACCACGGTGCCGAGGGGGCGCGCGATGAATGCGAACGAGAAAACGATAAACGAGTAGAGTGTCGCTTCAAGCCGGTCGGCCCACGGGAAAAAAACCGCTGGGAACACGAGAACTGAAGCAATTGCGTAGACGAAGAACTCGAAATATTCCGAGGCGCGGCCGATGACCACGCCGACGGCAATTTCTCCCGGGTGGATCTCGCCGTCCCGGGCGTTGATGTTGCGAGCCCCGCTGGTAGGGTGGGTGATGGGAGCGGCACCTGCGCCGCCGTACGTCGTCGTGCTTTGCATATCTTCGTCTCCTTGGGGTCAACACGGCCTGCAGCAGTTTGAGCGCTGCACCCTGTTTCTATTGTATTTCTCGACAATCCCAGCGATGTCGTAATTGCAATATAGCAAGGGTGGGACAAAGTGTCCAATGGTTGCCGTAGGCCGTTGGCGTTACAGTAGCATGTTCTTATTCCCATGTAACGTTAGATACCTAGCATGATTCCTAAAATTGTCCGCCGCGGACTCCCATTACTTCCGCTTGCAGCGCTCGCCGGCTGCAACACGGTCGTCATGAATCCCACCGGCGATATTGCAAAACAGCAGGCAGACCTGATTACCATTTCTGTCCTGCTCATGTTGATCATCATCGTCCCGGTGATGATCCTGACGGTCCTGTTCGCATGGCGCTATCGCAAGGGCGCGAACGCGAAATACGAACCGGACTGGGACCACTCGACCAAGCTCGAGCTCGTGATCTGGGGCGCACCCCTGCTCATCATCATCGTCCTCGGCCTGATCACCTGGGTCTCGACCCACAAGCTGGATCCCTATCGTCCGCTCGACCGCCTCGATGAGAACCGCCCGATTCCGGCTTCGACCAAGCCGCTCGAAGTGCAGGTCGTGGCGCTCGACTGGAAGTGGCTGTTCATCTATCCGGAGCAGGGCATCGCTTCGGTGAACGAACTGGTCACCCCGGTGGACGTGCCGATCCGCTTCAAGATCACCTCGTCGACCGTGATGAACACCTTCTACATCCCGACGCTGGCCGGCATGATCTATGCGATGCCGGGCATGGAGACGACCCTGAACGCCGTGCTGAACAAGCCGGGCGACTACAAGGGCCTGTCCGCCAACTTCAGCGGCGAGGGCTTCTCGCACATGCACTTCGCCTACAAGGGCGTGACCGGCGGCGAATTCGACGCCTGGGTGCAGAACATGAAGTCCAAGCCGGGCCTGCTGGACCGCGCCGACTACCTGACCCTGGAAAAGCCGTCCGTGCGTGAGCCGGTGCGCTACTACGGCCAGGTGGAAACCGCGCTGTTCAACCGCATCCTGAACCGCTGCGTGGCCGAAGGCAACGTCTGCATGAACGAGCAGATGTCCCAGGACCACAAGCGCAACGCGATCGCGGCCGCGGCCAAGCGCCTGCCGAGCAAGGCCCAGCTGGAGCAGATGGCCCAGCTGGCGGAAGCGGAAATGTGCATCACGCCGGAAGCCGGTGGCCCGGCCGTCGGCATTCCTAACAATTCTGTGAAGAAGTAATCATGCAAGACTCTCTCGACCTGACGAAGCTACTCTTCGGTCGGCTCAGCTGGGACGCGATTCCGTTCCACGAACCGATCCTGATCGCGACCTTCGCCGGCGTGATCGTCGGTGGCCTGGCCCTGGTGGCCCTGATCACCCACTTCCGCCAGTGGGGCAACTTGTGGAACAACTGGTTCACCAGTATCGACCACAAGAAAATCGGTATCATGTACATGATCCTCGGCATCATCATGTTCCTGCGCGGCTTTGCCGACGCACTGATGATGCGCGCCCAGCAGGCCTTCGCCTTCGGCGCCAACAAGGGCTTCCTGCCGCCGGACCACTACGACCAGATCTTCACCGCCCACGGTGTGATCATGATCTTCTTCGTGGCGATGCCGTTCGTGACGGGCCTGATGAACTACGTCGTGCCGCTGCAGATCGGCGCCCGCGACGTGGCTTTCCCGTTCCTGAACAACTTCTCCTTCTGGATGACCACCATGGGCGCCGTGCTGGTCATGGCCTCGCTGTTCGTGGGTGAATTCGCACGTACCGGCTGGCTGGCCTATCCGCCGCTGTCGGGCATCCTGGCAAGTCCGGGGGTCGGGGTCGACTACTACATCTGGTCATTGCAGATCGCGGGGGTAGGTACCTTGCTTTCCGGGGTCAACCTGATCGTCACCATCGTCAAGATGCGCGCTCCGGGCATGGGCCTGATGAAGATGCCGGTGTTCGTCTGGACCTCGCTGTGCACCAACATCCTGATCGTGATCACCTTCCCGATCCTGACCGCCGTGCTGGCCATGCTGGGCATGGACCGCCTGTTCGACACCGCGTTCTTCACGAACGACCGTGGCGGCAACGCGATGATGTACGTGAACCTGATCTGGATCTGGGGCCACCCCGAGGTCTACATCCTGATCCTGCCGGCCTTCGGCATCTTCTCGGAAGTCGTCTCGACCTTCTGCGGCAAGCGCCTGTTCGGCTATACCTCCATGGTCTATGCGACCTGCGTGATCATGGTCCTGTCCTACCTGGTGTGGCTGCACCACTTCTTCACCATGGGTTCCGGCGCGAGCGTCAACTCGTTCTTCGGGATCACGACGATGATCATCTCGATCCCGACCGGCGCGAAGATCTTCAACTGGCTGTTCACGATGTACCGCGGCCGTATCCGCTTCGAACTGCCGATGATGTGGACCGTGTCGTTCATGCTGACCTTCGTCATCGGCGGCATGACCGGCGTGATGCTGGCCATCCCGGCGGCCGACTTCGTGCTGCATAATTCGCTGTTCCTGATCGCTCACTTCCACAACGTGATCATCGGCGGCGTCGTGTTCGGCCTGTTCGCCGGCTTCAACTACTGGGCTCCGAAGATGTTCGGCGTCAAGCTCAACCAGTTCTGGGGCCACGTGTCCTTCTGGCTGTGGTCGATCGGCTTCTGGGTCGCGTTCACCCCGCCGTACATCCTGGGCTTCATGGGCGTCACCCGCCGCATGAGCCACTTCGAAGATCCGTCGATCCAGTGGCTGTTCCAGATTTCGCTGGTCGGCACCCTGATGATCGCCGGCGGTATCGGTGCCCTGCTGCTGCAGTGCTTCTTCACCTGGAAAGACCGCGCCAAGCTGCGTGACGTCACCGGCGACCCGTGGGATGGCCGTACGCTGGAATGGGCGACCTCGTCGCCGCCGCCGGACTACAACTTCGCGTTCACCCCGGTCGTGCATGACAACGACACCTTCGCCGACATGAAGAAGAACGGCTACCAGCGTCCGCTGAAGGACTTCGTGGCGATCCACATGCCCAAGAACACCTGGGCCGGCTTCGTCATCTCGGCACTGGCAGCGGTGGTGGGCTTCGGCATCATCTGGCACATGTGGCTGCTGGTCGCCGTGTCCTTCGTCGCCATGATGGCCGCGATCATCGTCCACACCTTCAACTACAAGCGCGATTTCTACATCCCGGCGGAAGAAGTGGCCCGCACCGAGGAAGCGCATACCCGTCTGATGAAGAGCTACGTCTGAAACGATTATGGCAAATAATGTAACCATGAACGGCGGCCTGACCGCCGACGAGGTGACCGCGCGCTACATGGTGCGCGAGCACCATCCGGAGCAGGGCACGCTGCTGGGCTTCTGGATCTACCTGATGAGCGACTGCCTCATCTTCGCGTCCCTGTTCGCCACCTACGCGGTGCTGGGCCGTAACTACGCCGGCGGTCCGACCGGCGCCGAGCTGTTCGACCTGACGCTGATCGCCATTAACACTGGCTTCCTGCTACTGTCGTCGATCACCTTCGGCGTCGCGATGATCTCGGCGCAAGCCAAGAAGCTGGGCGCGACCCTGCTGTGGATGGGCGTGACCGGCCTGCTGGGCGTGGCCTTCCTGTCGCTGGAAATCTATGAGTTCCTGCACCTGATCCACCAGGGCGCCGGTCCGCAGCGCAGCGGCTTCCTGACCGCGTTCTTCGCACTGGTCGGCACCCACGGCCTGCACGTGCTATTCGGCGCGATCTGGCTGGTGACGCTGATGGTCCAGCTGGCCAAGCACGGCATCAATACCGAGAACTTCCGCCGCCTGCAGTGCCTGTCGCTGTTCTGGCACTTCCTGGACGTGGTCTGGATCGGCGTGTTCACCTTTGTCTACCTGATGGGAGTGCTGCCATGAGCGACCACATCCACCACCACGAGGTCGATCACGACGGCCATACCAGCTTCGTGACCCATTACTCGATGAAGGATTACGCGATCGGCTTCGTGCTGTCGCTGGTCCTGACCGCGATCCCGTTCTGGCTCGTCATGGGCAACGTGCTGCCGCCGGAGACGACGAAGTACGTGATCATGGGCTTCGCCGCCGTCCAGTTCGTCGTGCAGATGATCTACTTCCTGCACATGAACTCGAAGTCGGAAGGCGGCTGGAACATGATGGCGCTGATCCTGACCGTGGTCCTGCTGGTGATCGTGCTGGCCGGTTCGATCTGGGTCATGTCCCACATGAACGCCAACATGATGCCGGCCATGGGTGGTGCAAGCGACACCACCCACGGCATCCACGACATGCAGTAAATGCAGCACCCGCGCGACCAGCAGGCAGGTCCTGCCGCCCATCCGCCACGCAGCGCTTTCGCGCGGCGGATGCTGGCGGTGGCGGCCCTCCTGCTGCTCGCGCTTTTTTTTGCTCTCGGCACCTGGCAGGTGGTTCGCCTGCAATGGAAGCTGGACCTGATCGAGCGCGTTCAATCGCGCGTGCATGCGGCGCCTGTGGCGCTGCCTCCTCCGGACCGCTGGGCGCAAGTGACCCGCGAGTCCGACGAATACCGGCGCGTACGCCTCGCCGGGCACTACCTTTACGAACTCACCGCTCCCGTCCAGGCTTTGTCCGAACTGGGCGCGGGCTTCTGGCTGCTCACGCCGCTCTGTACGCCGGAAGGCCACATCGTCTTCATCAACCGCGGCTTCATTCCTGCCGCCGACAACAAACCCGGGACCTATCCCGCCCGCCGTGCCGCCGCCGATCCATGCGCGAACGGTGGGGAAGGGGTCGAGGTCACCGGCCTGCTGCGCATCAGCGAGCCAGGCGGCGGCTTCCTGCGCGAGAACGACCCGGCGAACAATCGCTGGTTCTCGCGCGACGTGCAGGCGCTGGCCGCCGCACGCGGCCTGTCGAACGTCGCGCCGTTCTTTGTCGATGCCGGCAAGAACCAGGATCCGGCGGCGGCGCCCGAGCGCGCCGTCGGCGGCCTGACCGTGGTCTCCTTCGTCAACAATCACCTCGTCTATGCCCTTACTTGGTATGCGCTGGCCCTGATGGTGCTGGTTGCATGGTGGTGGGTCAGCCGTCATGGCGCTACAATGCGCGACGATGACTGACGCTACCCCACGGGCATGATCCAGAACCCCCTCGATTTCTTCGCCAAGGCGGCCCGCAGCTCGCCCCAGGCGGCCGCCGCGAACGTCGAGTTCGCCGCCGGCCACAAGAACATGCTGCAGCTGATCGAGCTGCGCTGGATCGCCGTGATCGGCCAGGTCACGACCATCGCCTCGGCGATCCTGATCTTCGGGATCGAGCTGCCGCTGCTGCCCATGCTGCAGGTGCTGGCCTGCCTGATCGCCTTCAACGTGGCCAGCCACCTGCGCTGGCACGAGCGCCGGCCGGTCTCCAACAGCGAGATGTTCATGGCCCTGCTGGTGGACGTGGCCAGCCTGACCGTGCTGCTCTACCTGTCGGGTGGCATCACCAATCCCTTCGCCTTCCTCTATTTGCTGCAGGTGATCCTGTCGGCGGTGCTGCTGGAAGCGCTGTGGACCTGGACCATCGTCCTGATCACCATCGCCTGCATGGCCGGCCTGGCCATGTACGCCCAGCCGCTCGCGCTGCCGTTCGACCATGCGCGCGGGATCTCCAGCCTCTACATCCAGGGCCTGCTGGTGTGCTTCGCGCTCAACGCGGCGCTGCTGGTGATGTTCATCTCGCGCATTTCCGACACCCTGCGCGACAAGGCCGCCCAGCTCGCGGCGCTGCGCCAGCAGGCGGTGGAAGAAGAACATATCGTGCGCATGGGCCTGCTGGCCTCGGGCGCCGCCCACGAACTGGGCACGCCGCTGGCCACCGTCTCGGTGATCCTGGGCGACTGGAAGCGCATGCCGCAGTTCCGCAACGACCCCGACCTGCTCGGAGAAATCACCGAGATGCAGACCCAGCTCCAGCGCTGCAAGACCATCGTCAGCGGCATCCTGCTGTCGGCGGGCGAGGCGCGCGGCGAGTCGGCGGTGCGCACCACCGTGCGCAGCTTCCTCGACGGCGTGGTGAGCAGCTGGCGCGCGAGCCGGCAGGCAGCAAGCTTCCAGTACAATAACCGTATCCTGGAGGACAGGCCGGTCGCGTCCGATTCGGCGCTCAAGCAGACCATCGACAACCTGCTCGACAATGCGCTCGAGGCCTCGCCCGACTGGGTCGGCCTGGACGCCATGATCGAGGACGGCATCCTGCACGTGATGGTTACCGACCGCGGGCCGGGCTTCGCGCCGAGCATGCTCGGCCAGATCGGCAAGCCCTACCAGTCGACCAAGGCCAATTCGGGACGCGGCCTGGGCCTGTTCCTGGCCGTGAACGTGGTGCGCAAGCTGGGCGGTTCGGTGGTCGCCGCCAACCGGGCGGAGGGCGGGGCGCAGGTCAGCCTACGGCTGCCGCTGGCAAGCATCGAACTGGAAGAGGAAGGCATTTGACAGACACTACTGAGCGCCTGCTGCTCATCATCGAAGACGACGAGGCGTTCGCGCGAACCCTGAGCCGCTCGTTCGAGCGGCGCGGCTACCGGGTGCTGGTCGCACCGGGCCACGAGGAAGCGGCGGCGCTGCTGGCGGTGCATACGCCCGGCTACGCGGTCGTCGACCTGAAGCTCAAGGGCAACAGCTCGGGCCTGGCCTGCGTGCAGCTGCTGCACGAGCACGACCCGGACATGCTGATCGTGGTCCTGACCGGCTTCGCCAGCATCGCCACCGCGGTGGAGGCGATCAAGCTGGGCGCGGTGCAATACCTGGCCAAGCCGTCCAACACCGACGACATCGAGGCCGCTTTCGGGCACGTGGCCGGCAATACCGACGTCGAGGTCACCAACCGCTCCACCTCCATCAAGACGCTGGAGTGGGAGCGCATCCATGCGGTGCTGGCCGAGACCGACTTCAACATCTCGGAAGCGGCGCGCCGCCTCGGGCTGCACCGGCGCACGCTGGCGCGCAAGCTCGAGAAGCAGCGGGTCAAGTAGGGATCAGGCCATGAACTCGCGCCTGCTGCCGGCCTTCCTGGCCCTGTCGCTCGCCGCTCCGGCCCTGCAGGCCGCCGATCCTCTCGCCGCCGGCAAGGCCGCCTTCCAGCGCTGCGCCAACTGCCACCAGGTCGGGCCAGGCGCACGCAGCAACTTCGGTCCGCAGCTCAACGGCATCCTCGGCCGCCGCGCCGGTTCCGCGCCCGATTTCGACTATTCGCCCGCCTTCAAGAAGGCCGGCTTCACCTGGAACGAGAAGAACCTGGCCGCCTTCCTGCGCGACCCGGACGAGGTCGTCCCAGGGAACAAGATGCGCTTCTGGGGCTTGCGCAGCGAGCGCCAGATCGCCGAGCTGCTGGCCTATCTGCGCGCGCATCCGGCGGCGCCCGCCGGCGCCCGGTAGGCTGAGATGGGCCGGGAGCTTGGGGCGGTGCGCGCGATCGCCGTGCGCGCGCCCGGCACGCCGGGGCCGGCAAGCATGGAGCGTGCCCTGGCCGTGACCGGCTGCGGTCTCGCCGGCGACATGCACGCCGATGCACGCTCGCCCAGGCAGGTCCTGCTCGCCGGCGCGCCCGCCTACCGGTCGCTCGGGCTGCCGCCGCATGCCTTGCGCGAGAACCTGCTGCTCGACGTCGACACCGCCGCCATGGCCTCCGGCACGGTACTGTGCATCGGCGCGCAAGTACGGCTGCGCCTGAGCTTCCAGTGCGAAGCCTGCGGCGGCCTGGACCGGCACGCGCCTGGCCTTGCGCGCGCCATCGGCGCCAGGCGCGGCATCCTGGCACGGGTGCTCGCCGGCGGCGAGATCAAGCTTGGCGATCCGGTCATCGTGCTGGAAGAGCGCCTGTCCGCGATGCCGGAAGACTGGCGCGAGCGCGTGGCCCGCGTGATCGAGGCGGTGCCGCCGGGACAGGTGATCGGCTATGCCGACCTGGCCCATGTGGCCGGCGTCCAGTCGAGCTATTGCCGGGCCTTTCCGCGCCTGCTCGACCGGCTCGGGCCTGCATATGCGGCCAGGGCGGTGCCGGCCCGCGCCGAAACGCAACTGCCGCGCTGGGATGGCACCGGCTATCATGCGCAGGCCGAAGTCTAGCCCCCCAGCTTGCTGAGCGAGTACGCGGCCAGGAAGCCGGCCACCGTGATCAGGCCGGCGAAATCGTGGGTCTCCTCGAAGGCCTCGGGAATCATGGTGTCGACCAGCATGGCCAGGATCGCGCCCGCCGCCACCGCGGTGGTCGCCGCCACCACCTGCGGCGGAAAATGGCGGAACACCGCGTAGCCGAGCAGGGCGGCGATGCCGGAGACCACGGCGATCCCGCCCCAGATCCCGAAGATGTAGCGCGCGGAGCGCCCGGCGCGCTTCATCCCGGCGGCGCTCGACAGGCCTTCCGGAATGTTGGACAGGAAGATGGCTGCCACCGCGACGACGCTGACGCCGCGCCCGCCCAGCATCGACAGGCCGATGACAATCGATTCCGGGATCCCGTCGAGCAGGGCGCCGACCGCGATCGCCGTACCGCTGCCGCCGTTCTCGCTGGCCGGGGGCTGGCATCCGGAGCGCTTGCGGTGGCGCGCGCCCCGCTGCGACAGCCACCAGTTGGCCAGCGTGTACACCGCGGCGCCGCCCAGGAAGCCCAGCGCCGTGGCGGGGAAGCCGCCGGTGTGGAAGGCGTGCTCCATCAGTTCGAAGGAGAGGGCAGAAATCAGGACGCCGCTGCCGAAGGCCATGACGGCGGCGATCAGGCGCTGCGGCACCGCGAGCCGGTAACCGAGCGCGGCGCCCACCAGCAATGCGCCGCCTGCCAGCAATCCCCATAATCCTGCCTGCAGCCATGTTGGCAACGTCATAGGCCCTCCCGCCCTGTTGCCGCGATTTTACGCACAGTAAGCCTGCTTTGAGGCACAATTGCGCTCTTTATAAGAAAAACGCCATGCGCATCCGGCTCTCGACCCCATCCGACACTGCCGTCCTGGCGGACATCTGGCGCGCCAGCGTGCGCGCCACCCATGACTTCCTCCTCGATGCCGACTTCCGCGAGATCGACACCCTGGTCTCCGAACACTACCTGCCGGCCACCCGCGTGTGGGTGGCGCTGGACGCAGCGGGCCGCGCCTGCGGATTCCTGGGACTGAGCGGCGCTCACGTGGACGCCTTGTTCATCGACCCGGCCAGCCGCGGCCAGGGAGCAGGGCGCCGCTTGCTGGCGCATGCCGAAAGCATCGCCGGGCGCCTCACGGTCGACGTCAACGAGCAGAATCTGCAGGCGCTCGGTTTCTACCGCCACATGGGTTTCACGGCGACCGGACGCTCGCCGACGGATGACGCCGGGCGTCCTTATCCGCTGCTGCACATGCGTCAGGAATGAACCGCTCACCGAGCATGCATATAAATACATTTGGACAAATTAGGTTGCCTTCGCACTATTTTTAGTCCATCATAGATGGGTGGTGCCAGCCAGCAACGGCCCGGCACCCGATCAGCGATGAGGCGGTTGAGTCCGTTTCTTTTCGTCCCCCGCATCGTGCCGGGGGACTTTTTTCGGTGCCGCGGCCCATCCTGCCGCGGCTGGCGCGATCGCGGCGCCTGCCGGCCCACCGCCAGGCCTGCCCTGTGCGCACCACCGGAGGAAACTTGAACGCACCGTTTTCCCCGACGACCCAGGCAGCCCGGATCGTCACGCCCATGTCCAAGCGCCGTCCTCCGCCAGCCATGCTGGCCGCCATGCTGGCGCTGGGCGCATTCCACGTTCCCGATGCTGCCGCGGCAGGCCGCAAGTCCGCGCCGCCGCCGGTTGCCGATTTCACCCAGCTGACCGGCACCCGCGCCGGCAGCTGCGCGGCGCCGGTCGAATCAGGCCTGGCCACCCTGGGCGCGCCGACCCTGCGCCATTGCGCCTGGAGCCAGCACCTCGAAATGCTCTACTGGCAGGACGTCTCCGCCAGCCCCAACACCTGCCTGCCCGCGCCGGCGATTGCCTGGCACCGCCTTGGCGCCGGGGTCGGCGCGGTACTGCGCCCATGGAGCGCGGCCTGGAACGGCCAGTCGATGCTGGTCCAGACCGGCGGCAGGGTGCAGGCCGGCATGGTCTGGCAAGGCGAGGGCGGGCAGTGGTCGGCAGTGCTGTGGCGCTGGCGTCCGTCCGACCGGCTTCCGACCCGCAACTGGCAGGCCGGCCACTGGAAGAAGGTCGCCGAGGCCGTGCGCGCGATCGACGCCGCCAATCCGGCGCCGCAACGCACGCCCTTGATGACGGCCTGGCTGGACGCCACCAACGGCAAGCCGCGCCTGCAGGCGGCCGATTCCTGGCGCTGGGTCAGCGAGGCAAGCTGCCTCGACCTGCGCACGGCCAGCCTGGGCCAGGCCCAGATGCACCTGCCTTATTCGCGCGACGACGCCCGCCTGGAGCAGCGCAGCGCGATGCAGGTGCTGCTGGCGCGACGCTTCCCGGCGGCCGAGTGGCTGCGCAACTTCAGCCTGATCGAACCCTCCATCTCCGGCGACCGTACCGGCGCCAAGTTCCTCGCCGTCTGGCGCGAGAACACGACGGTATCGGGCCAGTTGTGGATTCCGTTGCGCGACGCCGGCGGCATCGTGCGCGCGCGCATCTCGAGCGAACTGCCGGCCGCCCCCGCACCCGCCCTGCAAGAGGCGGCCAAGGCGCGCGCCGCCGTGCTCGAGCGCGAATTGAGCACGCTTGCCCACGCCTGGGAGGCCCGCCATGAATGAAGATTTCTCGACACCCCTGTGGCTGTTGTCGCCGCTGGCCGTTCTGGGCTTCGGCCTGATGCTGGCACTGGTGCTCGGCATGCTGCTGCAGCGCTTCAAGGTGCCCAAGCTGTATGGGGCCGTGCTCGCCGGGCTGCTGCTGGGCGCGACCGGCGGCAACCTGATCGACCGTCCGCTGCTGGCGCAATTCCAGGAACTGCTCAACGCCGCCTCGGCCCTGGTGCTGTTCGAGGTCGGCCGCAAGATGGACCTGGCCTGGCTGCTCAAGAGCGGCCGCCAGGGCGGCAGCCTGCTGCTGGCCACGCTGGCGCGCTTCGTGGCGGTGGCCGTGACCCTGCGCCTGCTCGGGCTGCCGTGGGGCGCATCGATCTTCATCGCCTCGATCCTGATCGCGGTGAACCCGGTGATCGTCAATTCGATGGCGGCCGACGAGAACGCCAGCGGCACCAGCACCTTCGCCACCGCCAACATGGTCGGCCTGAGCAGCCTGGTCGCGCTCCTGATGCTGGCGCTGACCATGGCGTGGACGCGCAGCCAGGGCGTCGATGCCGGCACCGGCTTCGGCGAGGAACTGATGCGCCAGGGCGGCAAGCTGGTGCTCGGCGCGGCGATCGCCTTGCTGTCCTACGGCCTGTATGCCGCCGCGACGCGGCTGTGCAAGGTGCCGGCCACCATGCGCCCCGGCATGCTGCTGGCCGCGCTGCTGATCGACCTGGGCCTGTGCTCGGTGTCGGCGGCCAGTTCGCTGCTGTCCCTGCTCTTGATGGGCCTGCTGCTGCGCAACGTCGAGCGGCGCGACAACGTGTTCCAGGCCCAGCTCAAGACCGCCCAGGACATCGGCTACGTGCTGCTGTTCCTGATGTCGGCGGCACTGGTCGACCTGCAGGGGCTGGCCCAGGGCTGGACGCTGCTGGGCGCGCTGGCCGTGTTCGCGGTGCGCATCCTGGCCACCCGCGCCGCGCTGGTGCCGGCCACGGCCTGGGACCGCACCAAGAAGCACGCGATGGCCCTGCAGATGTGCTCGCTGGTCAGCTATGGCGGGCTGGTGGTCGACACCACGCTCAACGCCTATACCGGCCTGGATCCCGCCTCCAGCGAGATGATGGGCGCGCTGCTGGCCCTGAACGTGCTGCTGGCGCCGGGCCTGACCTGGCTCGGACTGCGCATGGCGGGTGAAACCTACCGCCAGGGCGCGCCCCACGAGGAACGCAGCGTTGGCTACAAGGAGGAGATGAAGGCATGAGCGCACCCCTGAACAATGACGAAGCGGCGCGCCTGGCGCAGGCCCAGGCCCAGGCGGTGTCGGGCAAGGGTCCGGCCTTCCTGCCGGACTTCAAGTCCTCGACCGTGGGCACGATGGGCATCGAGCTCGAGCTGATGGTGCTCGACCGCCTGACCTATGACCTGTTCCCGGCCGCGCCCGACATCCTGCGCATCCTCGACCAGCACGACAAGCCCTGGGTGCATACGCCCGAGATCACGACCTCGATGCTGGAAGTGGCGACCTCGATCCTGCAGTCCTACGGCGAGGCCAGCGAGCAGCTCGAGCACATCCGCAGCACGGTCCAGCGCGCGGCGTTCGAGGTCGGCGCCTCGGTGTCGGGCGGCGGCGCCCATCCGTTCCAGCGCTGGAACGAGCAGCGCATCTTCCCGAAGGAGCGCTATTTCGAATCCGAGCGCAAGTACGGCTACCTGGCCAAGCTGTTTACCGTGTTCGGCATGCACGTGCACATCGGCGCCGGCACGGCCGACGAGGCCGTGCGCCTGTGCGCCTGGCTGACCCAGCGTGCGCCGCTGTTCATCGCGCTCTCAAGCAATTCGGTGTGCTGGCAGGGCGAGGTGTCGGGCTTCTGCAGTTCGCGCAGCAACGTGGTCGGCGCCTTCCCGATGAGCGGCATCCAGCCGCACGAGTTCCGCAGCTGGCAGGATTTCCGCGACTATTTCGAGCGCCTGGCCGGCTTCGGGATCGTTAACAGCATCAAGGATTTCTACTGGGACGTGCGACCCAAGCCGGAGTACGGCACCATCGAGCTGCGCGTGCTCGATACGCCGCTGCGGCCGGAATACGCGGCCGCGCTGGCCGTCTATGCGCGCGAACTCTGCCTCGAATTCGCCGCCCAGCCGGGGCGCTGGCCGTCCAACGGCAGCCGTGAGCTGTACACCTGGAACCGCTTCAACGCCGCCCGCGACGGCGTCGACGCCAGCTGGATCGATCCGGAAACCGCCGTGTCGCTGCCGGTGGCGCAAGTCATCCGCGCCGACCTGGAGCGCCTGGGACGGCGCTCGACCGACCCGGGCTTCGCCCAGGCGCGCGCGGTGATCGAGGCTTTGATGAAGGATGGCGGCCAGGCCGGCCTGTTGCGCCGGCATCTGGCGGGCGGGGGCGGGATGAACGACCTGGCGCGGGTGGCCAGCGAGATCTTCGAGGCGCGCCAGCCGGCGCGCAGCTGAGCCGGCGCCGCCGGATCAGAGCTGCGCCAGGGGCGTGCGTCCGGCGGTCTCGTCGACGTCCAGCCGGGCAATCAGGCGGGCCAGGTTCTGCTCCAGCTGCTCCAGGGTTGCCGCGTCCAGGCTGGCCAGCGCATCGGGCAGCACCCCGGCGAAGGGCAAGGGCGCACGTTTCAGCACCTCGCGCCCGGCGTCCTGCAGGTGCAGCGCGACGTTGCGCCGGTCCGCGCCTTCGCGGCTGCCGGTGACGAAGCCGCGTTCGACCAGCCCGCGCACCAGGTTGCTGGCGGTCGATTGATGGATGTCGAGTTCGCGCGCCAGGCCGGTGGCCCCGATGCCGGGATGGCGATCGATGATCGACAGCGCCCACAGCTGGGCGCCGCCAAGGCCGGCCTCGCGCTCGACCTGGCGGAAATGGCTCTTGACTGCGTTGAAAACGATACGGAACTGCCGCAGGACGCGCTGTGGCTGCTCGTCCTCGACTGGGGGGGCGGGATTCTCTGGCATGGCGCGATCATAGCGGAAATTCGGCGCGCCAGCACAGGCGGTCGCAGCCTTTTCGCTGCCAACGTGGCCCGGCCGAAACGTGGCGCGGCCCCAGCCCGCATTTGCTAGCATAGGCGGCATGAATCGGCTGCTCGCCCATCCGCTGACACAGCGGCGGCGCCTCGTGTCGCGCGCTGCCGTGGCGACCCTCCTGGCCGGGCTCGCGCTGACGGCAACCCTGTTCGGCGTGGCGCGCGAGCTGGAGGCGGAGAATGCGCGCGCCGATTTCGAGCAGCGCACCGCCGTGCGCACGGCGGCGGTCACGCGTGCCTTTGCCGATGCCGTGCACGACATGCGCGCGCTCAACCTGCTGTTCACCGCCTCTGGCGGCGCGGTTTCGCGCGACGCCTTCGATGCCTTCGCCCAGCCGCTCGCGGCCGGCGACGGCTACCTGAAAGCCCTCGAGTACCAGCGCTTCGTCAGCCGCGCCGAGCGTCCCGCTTACGAAGCGGCGCGGCGCCGCTTCTGGCCCGGCTTCACCATCACCGAGCGCGGTCCGCGCGGTGAACTGCTGCCTGCGCGGCCTCGCGAGCGTTACCTCGTCAACGACTACGTGGTCCCGATCGCCAGCAATGCCGGGGTGTTCGGCTACGACGTCCTGTCCCATCCCGTCGAGCGTGCCACGATAGAGCGCGCGATCGACTCCGGCGAAGCCACCGCCAGCCCGGTGCTGCGCCTGGTGCAAGGCGACGGTTCGCTGCGCGGCATGGTGGTGGCGATGCCGGTTTACCGCACCGGCGCGGACCTGGCGAGCGTGGCGGCACGGCGCACGGCGGCCCTCGGAATCACGGCGGTCGTGATCGATACCGGCCTGCTGGTCGGTGGCAGCCTGTACGCGGGGCGCCTGTTGTCAGACAGCGATGCCGCGCTCACGGTGCATGGCCATACTGCCCGCGGCGAGCGCGTGGCCGTGTTCAGCCACCCAGGCGCGCCGCCCGCGCAGGAGCCCTGGGAGCGCTGGCTCGGCGGCGGGCCAAGTGCGCTCACCCGGGGTTTCACGGTCGCAGGGACCCGCTGGGAACTGACGGCGGTGCGCCTGGCGCGCGGCCTCGACAGCCAGGTGGGCTCGCTGTCGATCCTCGGCTACGGCTGCGTGTTGAGCGTCGCCGCCGCGGTCCTGGTCCAGCAGCGCAGCGCCCGCACCCGGCGCATCGAGTCGCTGGTCGAGCGCCGTACCGCGGACCTGGCCCTGACCACCGGCGCACTGCGCCTGCACCAGCGCGCCATCGAAGCCGCGGCCAACCCGATCCTCCTGATCAACGCCACCCGCCACGGCTACCCGATCGACTACGCCAACCCGGCCTGCGAACGCACGCTCGGCTACGGGCCGGGAGAGCTGGTGGGCAAGCCGCTGGCCAGCCTGGCGCGCCAGGACGCCGACGAGCCCGGGCTGGAAGAGTTGCGCCAGGCCCTGTACGAATGCCGCAAGGGCCACGCCCTGGTGCGCCAGGCCACGCGCGACGGCCGCGAGCTGGTCAGCGAAGTCTATATCGCCCCGGTCAAGGACGCGGGCGGCAAGACCGAGCATTTCGTGGTCACCACCTACGACGTCACGGTGGCCAAGCGCTACGAGGCCGAGCTGGCGCACCGCGCCCGCTACGACACGCTCACCGGACTGGCCAACCGCGCGCTGCTGGCCGACCGCATCGAGCGCGCCATCGCCAGCGCCAATGGCATGCCGGTGTGGGCGGTGGCGCTCGACATCGACCATTTCAAGCTGGTCAACGACACGCTCGGGCGCCGCCTCGGCGACGAGGCGCTGCGCGCCCTGGCCGCACGGATTGCCGGCGCGATCCGCCAGGCAGACACCGCCGCGCGCTCGGGCGGCGACGATTTCATGCTCGTGCTCACCGATTGCCGCGACGAGCGCCAGGCCGCGGCGCGGCTGCAGGCGGTGCGCGAGGCGCTCGCCGAACCGCTCGACGTCGACGGCCACACCCTGGTGTTCGGCTCCAGCGCCGGGGTGGCCGGCTATCCGGTCGACGGCCTGGATCCGGAAACCCTGGTCAAGCACGCCGAGGTCGCCATGTACCGCGCCAAGCAGACCGGCCGCAACGCGGTGCAGTTCTACGCCCCGCACATGAATGCGCACGCAATTGACCGGCTGGCCCTGGAAGGCGCGCTGCGCAGCGCCTTGCGCGAAGACCAGTTCGAGCTCTACTTCCAGCCGCAGGTGGAGCTCGGCAGCGGGTGCGTGGTGGGCACCGAAGCACTGATCCGCTGGCGCCATCCGCACTTCGGCACCGTGCGGCCGGAGCGCTTCATCGCGCTGGCCGAGGAAACCGGCCTGATCGTGCCGATCGGCGCCTGGGTCCTGCGGGCCGCCTGCCGCCAGAACCGCGACTGGCAGCGCGCCGGCCTGGGCAACCTCCGGATCGGCGTCAACCTGTCGGCGCGCCAGTTCTCCGAACCCGACCTGGTGCAGACCGTACGCACGGTGCTCGACGAGACCGGATTGAAAGCCGATTCGCTCGAGATCGAGCTCACCGAGAGCATGATGATGGCCGACGTCGAAGCGGCGATCGATACCATGCGCTGCCTGAAAGCGAAGGGGGTGAAGCTGTCGATCGACGATTTCGGCACCGGCTATTCCAGCCTGGCCTACCTGAAGCGCTTCCCGGTCGACGTGCTCAAGATCGACCGCTCGTTTGTGCGCGACATGGTCAGCCCGGACGGCGCGGCCATGGTCGACGCCATCATTTCGCTGGCGCACGGCTTGCGCATGCAGGTCATCGCCGAGGGCGTCGAGACCATCGAACAGCTCGACAACCTGCGCGCCTACGGCTGCGACGAGGTGCAGGGCCACATCTACGGCCGCCCGGAGCCGGTGCAGGCGGTCGAGGCGCTGCTGCGCAAGGGCAGGGTGGAGCCCACTCCGGTGCATGCTTGACGCGATTTCAGGCGCTGCCCGTAGCGCTGGCGAGCCGGACCGGGGTTGACGCGCCGGTCAGCTATACTTGTCGCATACGCAACGCGCACGGGCATCTGCGCTTCACCGGCAATCGCAGCAAGGATTTCTATAGTGGATCAGGAAGAAAAGAGCGGCACTCGCCGCAGCTCGGACGACAAGACTGGAAACGGCGCCCCTGGCGCCTCGCGCCGCGCAGCGCTCGGCCAGCATGGCAAGCGCCTGTTCGAAGGCGCGCGCGGACGCGCCCGGGCGGGGTACTCGATGGCGCAGGCGCGGCTGCGCGACCGCCCGCGCTGGGAACAGGCGGTACTGATCGGGCTGTGGAGCCTCGCCGCCGGCCTGATGGCCTTCTTCCTCTACCTGGTGATCCTGATTCCGCTCACGCCCGGCATCGACGACCTGCGCCAGGCCAGCACCGCGCGCCCGAGCGTGATCCTGTCGAGCGACGGCAAGGAGCTCGGCAGCTTCGAGAAGGGCCTGCAGGAGCGCGTCAAGCTGTCGCAGATCTCGCCGCACGTGATCAAGGCCCTGATCTCGACCGAGGACCACCGCTTCTACGACCACCACGGCGTGGATTTCCGGCGCGTGGCCGGCGCTTTCGTCGCCACCGTGAAGGGCGACCCGCAGGGCGGCTCGACCATTACCCAGCAGCTGGCCCGCAACATGTTCCCGGAAGAGATCGGGCGGGCGCGCAGCATCAACCGCAAGATGAAGGAACTGATCACCGCGATCAAGATCGAGAACACCTACAGCAAGACCGAGATCCTCGAGGCCTACCTGAACACGGTGCCCTTCCTGTACAACGCCTACGGCATCGAGATGGCGGCGCGCACCTATTTCGGCAAGTCGGCCGCCAAGCTGGACGTGCTGGAAGCCGCCACCCTGGTCGGCATGCTCAAGGGCACCCATTACTACAATCCGGTGGCCAACCCGGAACGCTCCAAGTCGCGCCGCAACGTGGTGCTGTCGCAGATGTCCAAGCACGGCGCGTTCAGCGAGGAGCGCTACCGCGCCTTGGCCAAGCGCCCGCTGCAGGTGCGGTTCGCGCGCCTGAACGACCGCAGCGGCAAGGACGACCACTTCACCGCCTTCGTGCGCAAGTGGCTGCTCGACTGGGCGGAGGAAAACGACTACGACCTGCAGCTCGACGGCCTGGTGGTGCACACCACCCTCGACATGGACCTGCAGGCGGCCGCCGTGCGCGCGGTCGAGCGCCAGGCCAATACGCTGCAGGCGATCGCCGACGTCGAATGGGCCTACCAGGGCATGCCGCGCTCGACCTCGGCCGGCATGTACACGTCGATGCGGCGCGAGGTCGATCCTTTCGCCTGGTATTGGCGTTCGCATGCGCGCGAACTCGACGCCTTCGTGCGCGAAAGCGGCGAATACCGCCAGGCCGTGGAGGATGGCGAAGCGCCGGCCGCGGCGCTCAAGCGCCTGAAGGCCGACCGCGAGTTCATGCGCGAGCTCAAGGCGAGCAAGTCGCGCCTGGAAGCCGGCTTCGTGGCGATGGACCCGCACACCGGCGAGGTCCGCGCCTGGGTCGGCAGCCGCAGCTTCGAGCGCGACCAGTTCGACCACGTGGCCCAGGCCGCGCGCCAGCCCGGCTCGACCTTCAAGCCGATCGTCTATGCCGCCGCCCTGGAGAGCGGCATTTCGCCCGACCAGACCTACCGCGACGTGGTGCAGGACATCAAGGTGGGCGGCACGGTCTGGCGCCCGACCGACATGTCCGGCAACAGCGGGGCCATGATGAGCATGCGCGACGGCCTGGTGTATTCCAAGAACACCATCACCGCGCAGGTGATGCAGCAGGTCGGGGTCAGCCCGATCGTGCGCCTGGCCCAGGGCATGGGCATCCGCCAGAGCAAGCTGGCGGCGGTGCCTTCGCTGGCACTGGGCACCAGCCCGGTGACCCTGCTCGAAATGGTCAGCACCTATAGCACCATCGCGGCCCAGGGCGAATACCGCAAGCCGGTGTTCGTGCGCCGCATCACCGACCGCGACGGCAAGACCATTGCCGATTTCGCGCCGGACGCCCCGGAACGGGCCCTGTCGCAGGATGCCGCGTTGAACCTGATCGACATGCTGCGCGGTGTGGTCGACCGCGGCACCGGCGGCGGCGTGCGCTACCGCTTCGGCGTGAACGGCGACCTGGCCGGCAAGACCGGCACCACCCAGAACAACACCGACGGCTGGTTCATCCTGATGCACCCGAACCTGGTGGCGGGCGCCTGGGTCGGCTTCAACGACAACCGCGTGACGATGCGCAGCAGCTACTGGGGGCAGGGCGGGCACAACGCGCTGCTGCTGGTCGGCGACTTCATGCGCAGCGCCGTCGACGGCGGCAAGCTCGATCCGAACGCGCTGCTGCCGGGCGAACGCAGGCCGACGGCGCGCAGGTACCAGGAGCCGGAATATGTCGAGGAAGGTCCGGGCGAACTCGAGATCGAGGAAGGGATGGAAGGCGGAGAGGTGCCTGACCCGGCGCCGATCGAGGATGAGGACGAGCCGGTCGAGGCGCCGATCCAGCCGGCGCCAAGCCAGCCGTCGCCGGTGCAGACCGCACCGCCGCCAAGCCAGCTGCCGGACGTGCCGCCTCCGCCGCCAAGCTCGGGCGACGAAGTCATCATTTAATCGCTTCCTTACGGCTGGCCGGCCGCCGAGGCCCGGCCCGATGCACTTTCCTGCGCCTGGGCCGGCGCTTCGCCGCGCAGCAGCGGATAGGGATTCACCGGCCCGGCCTTGCCGTACACCCCGTAGTGCAGGTGGGGCGGCGTGGTGCGGGCGTTCCCGGTATTGCCGACGTAGCCCAGCACCCGGCCTTCCTCGACCCGCATGCCCGGCGCCACGTCCGAAAAACGGTCGAGGTGGGCGTAATAGTGACGCTGGCCGCCCGGTCCCAGCACCCACACCACCTGGCCGCCGAGGCGGTTGGTCTCGACCCGCAGCACGATGCCTTCGGTGGCGGCGCGCACCGCCGTGCCGCGTTTGGCGAAGATGTCGATGCCCTCGTGCCTGCGGCCCTCGCTGCGGCTTGCATGCCAGGTGTCGCGCAGCGCCTTGGGGCGCACGCCGCTGACCGGCATGGCGAGGGCGCCCGGCGCCGGCATCGCCGCGAGCCGCATCGCATACACGGCATGGCGCACCCAGGGCTCGAGCAGGCCCCAGGCGGCAATCAGGAGTACGGCAAGTAGCAGGCTGCGCAGGAAAATTCGCATGGCGGCATGGTCCATGAAGCGTTCAACAGTGAACACGTATGGGCGAAGCGCCGGATTTACAGGCTCAGGCCGGGTCGAGTGTGGGACGCGCCGATGCGGCCCCGTTCGCTTCCTGGGCCGGCGGCGTGTCGAGCGCCGGATCCTGGCGCAGCGGCAACACCAGGGTGAAGGTGCAGCCCTGGCCATGGCCTGCGCTGTGTACCGACACCTTGCCGCCATGCAGCGCGCTGAGTTCCTTCACGAGGGCCAGGCCGAGCCCGAGGCCGCCCTGGGCGCGGTCGATGCTGGTCGGGCCTTGCACCAGCACGTCGAAGATAAGGGGCAGGAGTTCCGGCGCCAGGCCGACACCGGTATCGCAGACTTCCACGACGACTTTCTCGCCGCTGGTCTTGCAGCGCACCGTGATGCTGCCGCCGGCCGGCGTGTACTTGATGGCGTTGTGCAGCAGGTTGTCGACGATCTGCTCGAGACGGGTGCGGTCGCCGTCGACCCAGCAGGGGACGAGCTCGGCTTCCCAGTGATGCTTGCCGGCATCGACCAGGCGCTTGGCCTCGACGCAGGAAAGCAGCACCTCGGACAGGTTGACCGGCGTGCGCTGCAGGACGATCTTGCCCGACAGGATGCGCTGCACGTCGAGCAGGTCGTCGACGATGCGGACCAGGTGGCGCATCTGGCGCCGGCTGATGTCGCGCGCATTCGCCGCCAGCTCCGGCTTCACGCCCGGCATGTCGAGCACGCTCATGGCGCCCGAGATCGCCGCCAGCGGGTTGCGCAGCTCGTGTCCCAGCATGGCCAGGAAGCTGTCCTTGGCCTGGCTCTGGGCTTCGGCCACCCGGCGCGCGCGCTGTTCGCTCACCAGGAGCTGCTCGCGCTCGTACTGCAGCGCCTGGCGCGCCGCGCTCTCGCGCGACAAGGCCTCGCTGGTGTAGTGCAGGCCGTCGAGCAGGGCGTCGACCTCGTCCACCTTGGTCGGGCGCGGCCGGGCGACCGCGCCGCGCGCCAGCCCATTGGCGACGCTGCCGGCCTGCTGCAGGGCGTTCGACAGCTTGTTACCGAAGAACACGGCCGTCAGGAGCGCCATGCCCATCAGCAGGATCAGCGCCAGCGTGGCATAGGTGGCGGCGGTGCGGGCGGCAGCTTCGATCTCGGCCACCGGCACCCCGATGACGATGGTCCAGCCGCTGGTCGCCGCACGCGTGTAGATGCCGTAGACCTCGGTTCCTTCATGGGTCACGTGGCGCAGCACGCCGCTGCCGGCATGCAGGGCGGCAGTGCGCATGTCGGGGTGCATCGGCTTGCCGGCGGACGCCGCCCCGTGGCGGTTGCGGGCGATGGTCACGCCCTTGGCGTCGAAGATGCCGACCAGCCAGGTGGGTTCGAGCGTGCTGTTGGCGAATACCCGCTCGAAGTAGCGGGCATCGAAGATCTGGCTCACCACGTAGCGAGGCCCCTGGCCTGGCGGCGACGCGACGTCCACCGACACCACTGCCCGTTTCGACGTGGGGCCGTAGAAATAGCCGGACACCCGGGTTTTCTCGGTGCGCAGCACTTCGTCGACGTAATGGCGCGTTTCACCCTTCAGCGCCGTGCCGAAGGGGGTGAGGGTGTTGAAGATCGGTTGGTAGCGCTCGTCCACCAGGGTGGTCCAGGACATCCGATCGTCCCCGTTCAGGCGCGTTGCGAGCCGGTACACCCGCTGAAAATTCTGCTCGCCGAGCGCTTCCGAATTGGCGATCACGCGCAGCAGGGCTTCCTTGACCGCGATCTCGCGGTCCACCAGCAGTGCGGTGGAACGCGCCGTTTCCTGCACGCGATGGATGCGCGATTCACGCTCCCAGTCCAGCAGCATGGACACGCCGATCCAGAACGCCAGGGCGACCGGGATCAGGATGGCGGCCGCCATCAAGTACAGATAAGTGCGCGTTTTCATGCGGGCATGGCGGCGGTGTCGGAAGATGGAAGCGCCATGATTGTGTCATGGCAATATGGCAAGCTTAACAGGTTTGATTGTCGGGCTGGGAGGTTTTTCAGCGCCCCTTGCCGGCCTCGGATTCCCAGCCGCGCTCGCGGGCCGCCCGTTCGGCCGCTGCGTCGAGCGTGCTGCCCTCGATCCGGGCGTCCACGGCATCGAGTACGGCCGGCGGCAATTGCGCAGACGCCTGGCGATAATCGGCTTGCGGCGCCGGGCTGTCAGCCAGCACCGGAATGCGCCAGCGGCCGCCTTCGCGGCAGGCCAGTCCGCTCGATCCGCCCAGCTGGAAAGTGCGGCAATACCCGCCGGACGCCGCCTGGAAGCTCAGGCCGACGCGCACTTCCCCCGTGCCGCCGTCCTGGGCCAGTTGGCCGTCGAGCGCCTCGGCGAGGCGCCCCCCGGCGGCCAGCTCGCCGCCTGGGCCCTGGGCCAGGGCCGGCGCGCCGCCGCCACCCAGCCATCCAGTGCCGA